>JAGHDU010000242.1 GCA_021159785.1 Staphylothermus sp.
TAGGTTTAAAACCAGGACTATTAAAAAGAGGCGTTTCTGGAAGATTGTACCACAAGATCGTGGGCGATTGGAGCGTAAGGAAGGGATTTGCGACGTTTTATACATCAATACCTGCAGCGTATCTTCTGGCGTACCTTACTGTTTTCTCTGAGTTTAAAGATGTTGAAATATACGAAAAATTGAAAGTATGTGATTTTGCTTGTGGAAGTGGAACTTTACTTAATGCCATATATGAAGCCCTTGAGGACAAATATAGGATTGATAGTATTAGAAACGGTAATAGAATAGACCTATCAAGTTTTCATAGAAATTTGCTCGAAAATGTGATGTGGGGATTTGATGCACTTAGGTATGCTGTTCAGATGGCATCTTTAAATTTGGTGTTTAGGAATCCAACACAACCCATATCAGATATGAATTTCTATGCCATGCCTCTAGGTGTTAGAGAACTTCCTAACGGAAAAGAAGAAGTAGTTCTAGGATCTCTTGATTTTTTTAGGAGAAGATTTGTTCTACCAATATTTGGTACCACAGGACCAGCAGAAAAAGTAGCCGCAGTAGATATTGAAGGTACACAGTTACCTATACCACTCTTCGATGTAATCATTATGAATCCACCATTTACAAGAGCTACTGGAAGGGGAGGTAAAGAAGGCGGGGGACTCTTTGGGTTTATCCTAGATAAAAAAACGAGAGAGAAAGTCTTAAAGGAGTATAATAAAGTCAGAGATACTACCAGAAATCTCCTTAGAGATGTTGTAGATACCTTAAAACGAAAGTATAAGCACGTATCTCTAATATCTTCAGAAAGATCATTTATGAACATAGGACAAGCGGGAGAGGGGCTATTATTCCTACATTTAGCTCATAGACTATTAAAAGAAAATGGTAAAATTGCTTTTGTGTTACCGAAATCACTTCTAAGTGGTGCAAGCTGGTTCTTAGCACGAGCACTTCTCGCACATAAATATCACGTGGAATACATAGTAGTAAGCTATGATGGTGAAAATGGGTATAATTTTTCAGAATCAACAAGCTTAAGTGAGGCTCTAATTGTTGCTAGAAAATTAAATAATAATGCTGAGGAGACTTTTACAAAGTTTGTGATGATGTTAAGAAAGCCAAAAACAGCATTTGAAGCAATATCGCTAGCTAAGGCAATCATAAGAGCAAACGATGGAGAAATAATTAGCATTGGAGAATCAATAGCACTCGTTTCAAAGGTTAGTAGAAGAAAATTAATTGAAAAAATAGATAATTGGGGCAGATTCGTAGCGTTTCCAGAGAGATTTCTAAATAAGTTCGTATTAGACCTTGAAGATGGTAACCTTTTTGGAAAACAGATACCTATGTGTATGCTCGGAGATCTTGTAGATATTGGAATTGATGCACATCAGTTCCACGACCTCTTCCAGAAGGTAGACAAAAAAGTTCCTGGATCTTATCCAACAATTTATGGAGGCGGTGAAGAGCAAAGAACTTTTATGAAGGCATCGTTTAACGCTTACATTGCCCCTCAAAATGAAAAAGCAGAAAAAATATTTAAAGAGAAAGCAAGCATTCTTTTAGTCCCGGATAGGATTAGAATTACAACTGCGCATGTAATATCGCTCCTATGTGATGAACCCACGCTATCAAACATCTTTTATGCAATAAGAATTAAAGAGCCAGAGTATGATTTGCTAGACTACTATAAAGCATTGTGTGTTTGGATGAACTCTACTTTTAGCATATTACTTATGTTGGCAAATAGACAGGAGACTGAAGGTGGTTGGATACGTCTAAAAATGACTCATTGGAGACTCCAAAAGGTATTGGACATCAGAAATGTAGGCCATGAGGCAATAAAGCGTCTTGCAAACTTATTTGATGAGATTTCTCGGAAGAAAATGAGAAGACTTCCTCAGCAATATGATCCAGACAATCCAGATCCGGTAAGATTACAAATAGACAAAGGAGTTTTAGATACTCTAGGGATACAAGTTAGCGATCAGGAGCTTTTAGATTTATACAGAAAAATCTATGAGGCATTCAAACAATGGCTTTTTAAACAACAAGTATAAGTAGCTTAATTTCAGAATGGGGGTAGGTGGTGTATCCAAAAGAACTCTTGATGCTTGACATAGAACTAAGAAATGCTATAGAAAGGAGATTCAGACAATTCTTAACGATAATATTCTCTACGCTTTTTGGTATCGGTCTTACATTAACGCTCTCTTTAGGAATGTCTAATAAGATTGTTCTTGGAGCAGGAATATTGCTTACAACGCTTAGTCTAATACTACTTGCAAAATATGGTGTTGAACCTATACGCATCGAAAGAAGGATGTACGGATACCTCATAGTTAATACGTTCAAAGGAGAGATTCCTCCAAGATTTAACTTCTTAGCATTCCCTCAAGGCGTCGCACATCTAAAGTGTAAGAATCTTATAGAAGAAGGCATTATAAGCTCAGAAGATCTAAGACTTCCAGAGGATACAAATACAACACATAAATCCCCACAAGTAAGGAGAGTTTTAATAGATATCATAGACTACGTCATCCTATATGCCTTACATGCTGCTATTTTTAACGGAATATCTATTAGCTCGCATAAACTCACGTCCACAAGAACATATAATCTAAAGTTTTTAGATGCTTATGTATTTCCAGAGAGAAGAAAATACGTGCTAAAGCTTATTAAAGAGCTTGATCAGGAGCACGAAATACAAATCCCAGAGGAGTTTCGTTTGCAAATCAGAATATATCCTTATGAGAGCTCTACCAAGTATATAATTCGAGGTAGGGGTTGGAAGGTTTATTTAGATGTAGGTTTTGGCGGGTTATCTAGACCTCCCGATTATCGTAAAGGAATAGTGCCTTTTATAGAAGGAATTCCTATTACAGAAAATATGGACTATGAATGGGAACGTATAGCTTTTCTCAGAAGCATGCTATATCTCATAAATCTCAGAGTAGAAATTAGCACAATAGCATCAATAGTTTGGCATCTTTTTGGGAAGCATCAGAGAGAAGAAGCAACAATAACATTTTTGAAACACCTCCTAAATGACTTAATAGTACATCTCGATTGGGACGAGTTCAAGAGAATATCAGAGGAAAACGCTCCATCTGTATGGATTATAGATAATGTCATTAAAGAGGAGTTAGAACACCTCAAAAATAGTATGATAGAACATAGTGATAATGATGATAAGTCTAGCTAAGATCCTTATTAGTATTCTTAATTTTTTCAATAATTACTCCTCATTCATTACTGCAATTGCTACTGTAGTTTTGTCCATACTTACATATCTCTATATTCAAGAGATTAGGAAAGAACGAAGAAAAGAACCAGTACAATTAATTGCCTCCACGCTCTACGATCTTTTATGTACATTACAAAAGGATATTCATTTATTAAAGGAAGAAAAATACA
>JAGHDU010000007.1 GCA_021159785.1 Staphylothermus sp.
ATTCTAACAGAATACATCATGACTATTCATTACAATGATCGCCTGAACTATAAATTCCGTGATTGTTATATACGTTCAAAAACTCTTCACAGATCATCCTAGCTAGTCTGGCGCCCTCTTTGGTTAAACGGTATAAATCTGTACCACCATACTTCTCGACAAGACCTCTCGACCATAGAATCTTTAATGCCTTCTTTACGGTCTTAGTACCAATTTTATGACTGATTTCTTCCTAATAGTTTCGGGACGTTTATGACAATAAATAGAGCCGCCGCAAACTATGTATAAACCGCATAAAACCGCTATCAATTCGTCCTCGTAGGATTTCCCATGATTCCACCAGAATGATAAATGGTGATCTTACTATATAAGTCTTTCTGGAAGAATAATAGAAGCTATTTTTCATCTTCCAGAACCAAAATCTTTAATAAATAGTATTACAAAATAATACTAGTGGATAAATAATACTGGAAGAATAGCACTCCGAGGAAAAAGGTGTATATAATGAAGAAACAAGCCCTCCTCAAAACACTAGTATACAGAGAACTCCTCGAAGCCGCTAAGCCCAAGCCCCTAGAGTACGTCTCGTTCCTAGCCCGCGTCAAGGCGGAGAAACAGAAAAAGAGGCTGAAAACAGGAGAAATAAAAGAATACATAACCTACAGACTGACTATCCCAAGAGAAGCAGCTGAAAAACTAAGACTAGACCCAGAGGAAGATAACCTACTAGTAGTCAGAATAGCCAAGCCCAAATGGTACCACCTAATGAACTACAACGACAAAGACGTGGCAAAAGCAATCTGGAAAAAACTACCCACATGGATAAAAACAGAACTATGCACCAACAAACTAGCACCCGAACAATTATGCAACCAGTACCAAACAACAACACTAATCCTAACACAACAAGAAATCAAAGAACTAGACCTAGACCCTAACAAGCCAATAACACTAAAGGAGCTGGAAAAGAAAATCCTAGAAAAACACACCAAGAAAACTAATGCCTCCCTTGAGAAGGGGTACTCCCTTTAAGAAAGTGGTGCCCGGAATATTGTTTAGTGCTCTTATCCTATTTATGGTGCCCTGCTGGTGATTGTGAATGATTTTGTTTGATTTCTCCGTCGCGGTGTATTTCTTTTACTATTTATTCTGGCACAAGAGCGTATATACTGGTATTTTTGACTGGTATATTAATTAGGATGGATTTCTTGTTCTTCTCTTGGCTCAGGTTCAAGCATATTTTATCCTCCACGGTTACTAGCCTACGTTCCCTATTCTGATACTCGATCTCTGCAAATCTTGTAACGAAATGAGCAGCAAGAATGTTTTCAGGGAAAAACTCTAAAACCTTACAAGTACGGCCACAGAGTACAAGCTCCTCTATATTTCCCTTTACACCATTCATGATGATCTTGTACCCACCATGCATAACCACATCAATATCTTCAAGAAAAGAAACAAGAGACTTAGACCCCTTTTCGTCAGTATAGAGATCCAAGAGAGGCATATCAAACACGTAACGAACCATTACATATAGATCCAGCCCCTCCAGAACCTCAATAAGCTTCTCAGCAGATAATAAACCATACACATTATAGAAAAACCTCTCATTACCCCCACTATTTTCTATAACAAGCATAAACCTTCAATACACCACCAAAAACCTTAGAAGGGTACCCGATAACCTAAAAGACCTAGACCCATCTTCCAGCAAAACATCAAACTC
This sequence comes from Staphylothermus sp., assembly GCA_021159785.1. GTDB lineage: Archaea > Thermoproteota > Thermoprotei_A > Sulfolobales > Desulfurococcaceae > JAGHDU01. The sequence goes on from JAGHDU010000007.1 coordinate 1,727, forward strand.
CATATAATCATCCCCAAAAACAGCAACATCCCCAAACCTAACCTCCCTCAAACCAGAAACACCCCTAGGATCCACAGCACGCAAAACCCTACCAGCAACAACCCTAAACCTATCATGCAACACAATAACCGCCCCAGTATTAGTAACTAATTCTTCATATCTTGGTATTAGTATTGAATAATATACCTTTGAGTTCTGACCCAGAACCAGTTCTGAGTCAATAATTGGATAGTGATTATGTGGGTTTCTCGCCGTGGAACGTTTATTATGTAATTCTATGGCAACCATTATATACTGGTGGGGGTACTAGTTACTAGTAGGGGTACTAGTAAATGTTATTTGATATAAGGCCTAAGACAAGGCTTAAGGATCTGTTTGATCGTGAAAGAGAGATTAATGAGTTAAAACAAAGCATTGAGCTTGGAGAACCACTCATTATTATCTATGGTGTACGCAGAGTAGGCAAGACAAGCCTGCTAAGAGCATGTCTTAACGAATTCGGATACCCCTATGTATTAATCGATGTCCGAGAAGTATTCGAGGAACACAGCTATATAACCAAGAATCACCTCTACGAACAAATGGCCAGGTTCTTCACCAGTAATCTAGAGTTTTTCGAAAAACTGGGATTCAGGATAAAGGATTTATTGAAGCACATCAAGGTCTTCCACTTAAGCAACATAGGCATAGAAGTCGATCTATCTGTAAATGTTAGTATAACGAGCATTCTTAGAACATTCAACGACTGGGCCAAGAAACACAGTACCAGGTTCATCATAGCATTCGACGAAGCGCAATACCTAAGATTCTCAGGAGCAACCCGATATGACGGGATCTTCGCATGGGCCTACGATAACCTAGAAAACCTAACAATAATAATCACCGGTAGCGAAATAGGCGTTCTCAGAGACTTCCTAAAACTAGACAATCCAAAAGCACCACTCTACGGAAGATACGTCCGAGAAATAATCCTCAACAAATTCACCACAGAACAAAGCAGAGAATTCCTAAAGAAAGGATTCAACGAACTAGGCATAAACATACACGATCATGAAATAGACGAAGTCATCAACAAACTAGACGGGATCCCAGGATGGCTCACCCTCTACGGCTACTACCGCGGAATACAGAAACTAGACCATAAAAAAGCATTAAACAAAGTATTCGAGACAGGCTCCAAACTAGTAATAGAAGAACTAGAAAAAATCATAGCCCCCTCAAAACAAAGATACCTAGCAATACTAGAAGCAATAACACACGGAGCAACCCGATGGACCCAGATAAAAACCTACATAGAATACAGAACAAAAACACGCATAGCAGACAAAAACTTCACAAACCTACTCAAAAAACTAGTAAAATACGGAATAATAGAAAAACAAGAAGACCAATACAAGATAACAGACCCACTAATAATACACGCAATCAAAACAATCGTCTCCCAGCCTACATAAACAAACGGGGACCAAGAAATGAGTAAACGGGTCAAACTCACACTCGAAGAACTCAAGAAGGCAAAACCACTACCGCATTTTTGGGATGAAAAATGAGGAGTAGAGGATCCAACCGTTCTAGCATGGGTAATAAGTAATGCTAATAAATGGAAACCCCGGAGAGTAGAGAGTAAGGGAAGATGGATAGAGTCTATAGAGCATAACGGCTTCAGATATCTTGGTGCAATCCGGCTTCCCGACGGAAAAATATTTTTGGCTGATACAGAGGGTTCGGGCTTCATTGTCACTTCTAATTAGCTTTAATTATTTTTAGTGACTCGCCTTCATCACCCTTGTCTTCACTCTCCCCCCGCTCTCCGGGAGTCTAGTTTCATTGTCTTAGCCTTCTGCATCGCTCTCCTAGACTTCCTTGAGCGAGGGTAGAGCTTCATGGGGTTAGGCTTCATCCTTGCCTCTGTCTCCTTATCGGTTCGTCTACCCAGCCCTCATAGTATAGTAATGGTAGTAACATTTATAATTTTTATTGCTACTACTTATTATTAGGGGTGCTATACCAATGGAGCACTACGTGTTTAAGTCTAGGATAATTAGTGCTGGTTACGATAAGTACGGGAACCCTAGGTACTCGATATCGATACCAAAGGAGGTTGTTGAAAAGATGAAGCATCTACATGGAAGAGAGGTTATAGTACATGTCATCGTACCAGATAGCTGGTAAGGTAGTAGCTGACAATCCAAGAGCATTAGAAAACTTCAGGTTCGTGACCGTAAATGGCAAGCTAATAATAGATAACCCGCTAGACCACATGAAGCTCGTTAGGTTAGCGAGGACTTACGCATCTGTCGTTAGGAAGTCGCTAAACCTTATATGGGGAGAATGTACTCACAAAGAAGTTACTAAAATACTCTACAATATATTACCAAACTATGTATATCTTGAAACAGCTTTTAAGAATGCTAAAGCAATTGCTGAGAACATTAGGTTCTACGAAGAGAGTTTTGGTAAGAATAAGGTATTAGCTGATATACGTAGATTCTGGATTGCTAGTCGTGGTAATAAATGGGATAAGGGCAATAGGAACATCAAACTAATACCAAAGATAGTTACTTTGAAGTTTTAATTAAGTATCCTTGGGATACCTCATGGATTGAAGCCAAGGCGTTCTTCGGAGAGGAATACATCCCGTTACTGAAGGAGCTAATAGAATTAGCAAATAAGAGAAAGGAAGGATATGGCACTGTAATTAGTTTTAGGGAATACCCTAGAATACACATACAAATACCACTATGGATATACTTGAAATATTTGTCAACACCTAAACCTAAAGGCTATGGCTTGGTTGCAGGTTTTGACGTTAATAGTGATAGGATCAACGTGGCAGTTTTAAATGGTGATAGAAACATGGTTGCCGTGAAGACTTTCTGGTATAGTGAAACAGTATCTCATGGTTTTCCCAGAGAAAAAGCTAAACGTGTAAGACTTAACGCCTTAACCAAAGCTTTGATGTGGTGCAGGAGGATAGGTGTGGATTACGTAGTATTCGAGGACTTAACAAGAATAAAATATAAGAGGTTCACAAGCAATCCCTATGCTAACCGTAAGATAGCGAAGTTTCCGAAGAAGCAAATACTTGCTCATGGAGTCATTAAAGCATTGAAGCTAGGATTCATAATAGTGCTGGTCAATCCTAAGGGAACAACCAATAGCGTAACCCATGAACAAATAATGAGAGAGAAAGGGCTAGATAGACACATGGCAAGTGCATACATAATAGCATATAGAGGATTAAAAATAATTAAAAATCATAGAAAATAATTAAAACTCTGTCAAGGCTTTCTCGATAATGAGCTTAGCTAGATAATAGTTATATAAGTCGTATCTGAATAAATTAATTATGAATGGGCCGCGGAGTGGCCCCCACGGTGAAGGAGGGATGAGCCGTGGGCTTATTGCCGTGACGCGGCCTGGGTCAATATATTATTCATTTCCCAAACTCTCTTAGCTTTTCCCAGTACTTCTTCGGATTATTCTTCAGGATCAAACGGAAATAATTTGCTAGGTTATCAGCTATTGTCATTAGTTCATCCATATATAGTGGTTTAGGTGAACTCTCTAGGACTATATGTTTATGATTTATGTTTTTTGATAACTTATCATCCACGATAACAAGAACTGGGCGATACAACTGTATGATTTCGTTCACCTTACTTACTGTTTTAACTATTCTAACCACTTCAAGTACTCTACTAAGCTTCATAAACCTCTTCTCAAAAAACCTAATATACATAGACTTCCTACGTGATGGCACTCTGCGGAAATGTTTAAGCCCAGCACAATATTGACCAAAAACCCTAGATTTCAATACATGCTCATCAGCACCGACAACAGCTATTACTCTCCCACCATTCTCGCTACGATCAACAGCAATTATTAAATCCTTGTTCATGGTAATGTCCTGCCCGTCCTCTCAAGTATTTTCTAAGTTCATCGGGGCTTCTTCATATAGGCTCCATATATTCTCGTGTTTCTTAACAAGACTAGCTAGTTTTCCGTATAGATGCCCAGGTATATTGGCTAGCGTAGAGACCACGTCGACGGCATCACTCTTCGGTAATAGTTTTAACGGGTCGAGGCCTAGCGGTTCTCCAGGCTTAACCTCTATGACCTGTCCCCCTGACTGTTCTAGAAGGGGGTGGTACTCGTTCTCAGGATCTATAACATAGAAGTCTAGGTCCTCTCCATATTTCCTATATCTATATATAATGGCCTTACCAGTAACCGATTTACCCGCTCCCGGGATGCCCAGGACCGCTAGATTATAATTAGATGGATATAGATATCGTAGAACACCGAGCTCTTATCGATCCTCGACAGTCCAAGGAATATTCCGTCGGTCTCCCTAAGAGTGTTGGATATGAATGGGAAGAATGCACCTAGAGTATGTCTATCTGTATAGATGGGATTAGGTTCTTTGAGTTCATACATTAGCCATTGAAGAAAAGCTGGGCTGTCAACCTCAAAGCCCATGGATTCAAGCTCAGGTTTAACATACTCGGCTCTACTCTGGGCCTTCTCCCTCGAACCACCACTCACGACTAAGACAAACCTTAGCTCAAAGAGACTGGTCTCCCTACGGATGAGGGATTGGAGAAGTTCTTCAAGCATACTGTATTCTTCCTCAACACGTAGATCTGGTAGACGGCCCTCATAGTGATAACTGGCCATCAGGGCTCTTAGAAACCTAAATCTATGTTGTAGCATCTTAACTGCATAGTGTCTATGTATAGGCCTAATGTAGATCCTTGTCTCATCGACTAAAGGCAGGATCTCCTGAATAAATCCCTCCATAAGCGTTGCCATAACTTATAGGCAGATAATACACGGTATACCCAGTCCTTGCCAATAATATATCTAGGCTTAACGATGACCTGGCCAGGATCCAGGAGTCTTAGAGGAGGATTTAAGAGAGGCTGATAGAGAAGCCCAGCCGCATTCAAGTACTCATCCAGCCTCTCTGACGACTCTATGTAGAAGCTGTAAAGGTCTGCCACAAAGATGCGATCCTCCCAATGGATCTCCCTATTTTCTCTCCTACACGTAATAATGAGTTCCCTCCTAACCTGGTTTAGGAGGAATTTAAAGGCTTCAATTATGCTCTCTTGTTCTTCTACATGTAGAAGCATGTAGTTAACCGGGTAAACCTGGTAATAATACCTTCTCAACCTCTAACACCTACTCTGATTCTCCGTTTCAGAACTGTTTTCCCATGGAGCCTGATCTCTACCTCGTAGAGGCCCCGTCCCTCAGGAGAGTAATATACCGTGTACTCGCCAGAGGATCCGGTCCTAACCCGTATATACAGTTTACCATTAACAATTACTTCGAGCTCTTCATTGATAAGAGGGTTTCCAAGTGGATCTCTAAGTACTCCGACAATCTTAACAGTCTTAACAGTAGGAATTCTTGTGGGATCACGAGCGTATACTTCAAGAGTCTCCAGAATACCTACATGTTTAGCTTCATCTATCAGTCTGGCCATCTTAACTGGTCTGGTTCCAGGCTTATACCTGCCCGTTAATACTACGAATAATTGCTTCTCAGGTAGCACCGCCTTAACTAGCTTCTTGGCAACACCTAACCCGATGAACAACCTACCAGGCCTAGGCCCTTGAGGAGGCCCAGCTTCAGAGTAATAGACACATATACATCTATAATGATAAAAACTGCGACTAATAATACTTGACGAGCACTATGATCTCCTATAAACGGGAAGCTGAATAATGGTTGCATCCACCTGGGTTTATCCTCAATTGCTAATACTCTAACCTCTCTAGGCATCAAACACACCAGTATAGGAGAGAGTAACAAGAGTATAGTAACGGATTGTGATTAAGCCGTAGAATTCAAATTACCTGACAGATTGATATAGTTGTGTAAAGGAGGGACCCGAACGTGGGGGTATGGAGCCGGGGGCGGGATTCGAACCCGCGAATAAGCGGGTTTCAACGAACCCCTGAAATAATCAGGGTTGCCCTGCAGCCCGCCGCCTTAGGCCGCTCGGCCACCCCGGCTCCTATCTATTAAGACATGTACTTGTTCTGGGTTAATATTTATTAACTTTGGATACTTCACAAGGGGTTCTTCAGGCTAACGAAGCTTCTGCATATTGCTTCTTATTCGTTGTTTGTATAGTATTATTCATCAATTTATTATTAATGATAGTTAAAATGGAAGAATGCATTACAGCGGGCCCGCGGGGATTCGAACCCCGGGTCTCCGGCTATCCACGCGGGAACAAGTGCTTAGGA
>JAGHDU010000159.1 GCA_021159785.1 Staphylothermus sp.
AGTAAGACACAAATGAATATCGGCGACATAGATAAGTTAGAGATTATAAAAATATTCATAGTTATTACTTTTTTACTGATTGCACTAAATATTAGATCAATACTATTTTATACTACTGGCTCTGAAACACCTATAGCAGTTGTTAAAGGATACAGTATGTTTCCTCTTCTTCGAGAGGGAGATATAGTATTCGCATATAAACCAAAACCTGCAGATATTCGTGAAGGTGAAGTAATTATCTACAGGAGCATAGATGGAAAATTAATCATTCACAGGGTCGTAGAAGTAGTCATCAAAGATAATAGATACTACTATATTACAAAGGGAGATAACAATCCCGTCCCGGACTATGCGGAATTTAGAGGGCCTGGTGTTCCCTATGAGAGGGTAGAAGGAGTAGTTATTGAAATGAATAATGCTGTTTTCAAAATACCTTATCTAGGATATCTATCTCTATGGTTTCATGGAAATTGAATTGTTTTCAATTATTTCTCTAATCCACTTTCCGGTTGATTTTAATTTTCTAATATTTTTCAAATACTCGTTCCACGAGACTCCTTCTTTTTCTTTCCAAATAATATACTTTTGTTTAAGGGTTTCTACTGCTTGATAATGATACTTGCATAGTCCATTACGATACTCTTCCCTATTACATAGCAAACACTTCTTTTCGGGGGCGATGAGGCCAAGTCTATATGAAAGCAGTTTGCCTATGATGGTTTTCTTTTCTTCAAAGGAATTAATTAATGATATTAGAGTTTTCTTGGCATTCTCTACAACATCGCTCCGTTTTCTTTCGCCTCTGCGGATTCTTTCCATTTCTTCTTCGAAATAACGAGTTAGTTCAACACTAGTTATTTCAGGAAAATGCTCGATTAATATCTCTATTACACCTAATCCAAGATTTGTTGCTTCTACTTTTCCTCCAACGCTTCTTAAGTAACCCCTCTTGAAAAGTAGTTCTATAATTCTTGCTCTAGTTGCTTCAGTTCCTATTCCTACATTTTCCATCCATCTAAGTATTTTTATCTTAGTAATTTTTTCCGGTGGCTTATTGTATGTCCTTCTGACTCTTACGTTGTGTATGGGTACTTCTTCTCCAAGCCTAAAACTTGGGATCATTGCTTCATAGGGCTTACTGAATAGGTAGTATTTAAGCCATCCAGGAAATAAAATCTTCTGACCAGTTAGCTGAAAAACGATATTCTTACTCGTTTCCCGTATAGGTTTGAAAACTACACTTCTGTGAACTAGCTCCGCCTTGGGTGCAAAAGCAGCCATAAATCTTCTAACGATTAAATCATATATTTTCCACTCATCTGGTTTTAAATTCACGGGTTTGACACCTGTTGGATAAATAGCTGGGTGCGCAGGATCATCCTTGGGTCCTTGGACTGGTTTAAGTACACCTTTTGTTTCTTCAAATAATGCATCTACTAGTTGAGAATAGCTAGGTATATTTCTGATTTTTTCAAGAATCCCTCTATAGTTAAGTGTTGGTGGTAGCTTCTGACTATTTGTTCTAGGATAACTAATTAATGCATCTAAGTAGAGTTTTTCGGCTATGCTCTGCGTCTTATATGGGCTGAACCTATATATTCTAGCTGCTTCCTCCTGAAGATCTCCCAGATTGAACGCTGGGGGTGGATGCAAATATGTATGCTTCTCCTCGTACTTGATTACTCTTAGGTAACCCGCTTCTCTAATAGTTTTAGCTAAGCTACTTGCTTCAAGGAAAGTATCTATAGGTTCACCTTTATATTCTGGATGATACTTTTCATTGTTTTTAATAATGTAAATGGATAACAAATATGAAGGAATCGGTATGAATAAGTTTCTCTCAATTTCGTGCTCTACAACATGTCTTAATGTTGGTGTTTGAACTCTTCCTGCACTAAGAACAACTTTCTTACCTGAAACACTCTTAACAGAACTCATTAATGCTCTACTAATGTTTATACCCCATATCCAGTCAAGTTCATGGCGACATAAACCTGCTTCAATCATCTCCCAATCCAATGAAGTCAGACTATTAAACGCTGTTCTAAGCTCAGTGGTTGTAAGGCTAGAGAATTTTGCTCTAAGAGCTTTTTCAGGCGAACCGTGGAAGTATATGATTAGGTATCCAATAACAGAACCTTCTATATCATAGTCACACGCATTTATATAATAGTCAGCAGTTTTACATACTTTATCTAGAAGCTTAATGAATTTCTCCGTATATTTAGCATTTGGAACAATTTCATGTAGAGGCCTCCATTCATAACTGAATACAGGATACCCTCTTTTGTTAGTATGAAGACCATATAAATGACCAGCAGCGCTAGCGATTATTATTTTCGACATTTTGTTATTGATAATATAGTATGGTATTCCATAGGTTTTCTTTACTAATGGCTTACTAGCTAAGGCTAGTGCTATCTTTCTAGCTGCTTTTGGCTTCTCGGCAATTACTACTATTTTACCAGTTAAATCCTTGAGTGAATATTTCTTCCTAGTAGTATCAAAGATTGATACTTTAATCTTTACTTCTTCCTTTTTTATTTCTGAAACTTTCTCTTTCTCTTCTTTTTTCTCTGATACTTTCTTCAAGTAGTCTAGTATAGTTTTGGACATCTCCTACTAATTCCCTCTAGGCATATACATACAATATGTTTCATCTATATTGATTATAGAGGTATAGGTGCTGTTAAAATTAATAACAACAGGTAGAATACTAAATATATATAACTTCTATCATTCGCATATTGATTAGCAGTACCTGGATGCTGCTTTCTACCTGTTAGGAATTTTAATACAGATAAAACT
>JAGHDU010000209.1 GCA_021159785.1 Staphylothermus sp.
AGAGTATGCTAAAAAACTCTACAACCATATACTAAAATATCTTAAGAGACGAGGATGAAGACATGGAAAAATATGAAATTGAGGCAAAATATAGGGTTAAAGACCTAGATAAAGTTCTTAAGTACATTTCAGAAAAATTAGGGCTTAAAAAATACATTACATGTATAGAAACAGATTACTACTTTAACCATCCGTGTAAGGATTTTAGACAAACAGATGAAGCATTGAGAGTTAGGAGAGTTTTATGTCAAGACCTAGAATCAATCGTATTAACTTACAAGGGTCCAAGGGAAGACAGTGAACTGGGAATAAAGAAGAGGATTGAAATAGAAACCATTGTCAACGATCTTAATAAAATACTCATGATTCTCGAGAAGCTAGGGTTTAAACAAATAAGTGTGTTTAGTAAGGAGAGAACAACATATAAAAACGAAGACTTAGTCGTTACAGTAGACAAACTTTATGGTATAGGAACATTTATAGAGATAGAAACAAGCAATATAGAGATTATAAAAAAGATTAGAGAGGACCTCGCAAACTATATTGAGCCTGTTACAAAAACATATTTAGAAATATGCCTAGAGACTCAGAAATGTGTTGATTTAAGGGATATACTATGAATGGAGAAATAATCGTAGGCGTTGGAGCAGTTGTTCTACGGGACAACAAAGTTCTCCTAGTTAAGAGACTCAATGAGCCATGTAAGGGATGCTGGGCAATACCCGGGGGAAGAGTAGAGTTTGGCGAAGACCTAGGGGAAGCAGCGAAAAGGGAATTGTTTGAAGAAACAAATATTGATGCAGAACCCCTTGGAATAATATGGGTTACAGGCGTATATTATAAGCCCAGAAAAACTTATTATGTAATAGTCGACTTCTTAATGAAACCACTGAACATTAATAAAGTGAAGCCCGGAACAGATACAAGCGAAGCAAAGTTCTTCGATCTAGATAATCCGCCACAGCCCATAACATTATCGACTAAGAAATTATTAACCTATTTAAAAACACTCATAGTTAATAATGAGTTGGATAAAAGAATTATTCCATGGTGCAGTATATGTTTCAACAATTCAAGTCGTCACATATGATCACGAGAATTATTTATGATGAATACATGAAAGATATGATGGAGAAACTAGAAGACGCAAAGAACCCATACACAGTCTTCGTGACAGACCTAGTAGCTTGTAGTCATAAATTTCATCTACGTCACGAATTTCCTGAATTAACCATTAAGTTCGAACCAGCAGCTATAATGGGTGAACTAATACACTCAGGACTAGAAGAACTCTTAAAGCAAAAAGGGTTCGAAACAGAAGTATCTATCGAGGAAAAATACAAGATAAACGGGCAAGAATACTATTTAAAAGGTAGAATAGACGCCTACGATCCCCAAAACAAAATCGTAGTCGAGATCAAAAGCGGGCGCTCAACACAAAATCTCCCAAGAGAACACCATGTATACCAACTACAAATATACCTTAACCTACTCAAAGCAGAAAAAGGAATACTAATCTACATAACACCAGACAAGATCCTCGAATACAGGATAAAAAAGGAAAAAATCGATATAAAATCACTCATGAAAATGATCATAGAAGACTCAGTTCATCCAAAATGGAACTGGGAATGCAAGTATTGTCCATTTCAGAAAATATGCCCATACAGAGTAACCGAGTAATGTTCAATAATTATTAACATGTTTGAATCAAAGTATTAGAAATAAAACTATGTGCCTTCACCTATAATCTATATAGTTGTGTGATCTTCAATAAATTATGGTGCATTTGATAGAAAATGTTGTCGAGCTGAACGTAAAGGATAGAAATAATAGAGTTCAATATGTTATTTAGTTCATCTTTATTGTATATAGGCTGTTATGATAGTTTACTACGTTTAATTATATTGGCTGCTAAAAATATATATTGATCAACAGTATCTATTACGTGTAGACATATGTTTTGTATATGTGGTGGGAGAGTTGTATGTTTTGATCTGGAGTTTTGACGATAGTGATAAGAGGTTCGTTTTAAAATCCGATCGATACTTCTTGGGTAGACCAGATTATCAAGACTTGGAAAAACTGGGTGGTGATTTTTCTAGTCTAGATGTACTGATTTTTAACCCTGAGGATTATTCTGAGAAGGAATTTACTGGTTTTAGGAGTCTTGTTGTTAGTAGGAGGCATGCTTTATTCTATAAGAGGAGGAACGGGAATCGTGTTGAACTTGTTATAAGAGATCACGGTTCGCGTGGAACAGGTTCTAAAAACGGTACACTTGTTAATGAGAAAACGCTGCCTAAAGGTGGGGAAGCTGTTGTCCGCGAAGGCGATACTATACGATTGTCTACACTCGGTCCTATTTTCTTGATTGGTGTTCAGAGAGAGGAGCAAACCGAGATCTCATTATCTGCTGATGTTCCCGTTGAGGTTCCTACACAGATCGCCCAGAGACTTGTTGAAAAAAATGTTGCTCTAGATCACTTCAGAGTTGGGAATAGATCGTTTGTAGTTGTTAGGGGCGCTGGAACTGTAGATCTTGGCAGGGATCTATTGGTTAATATTGTGAATGAATCCTTAGATAAAAAAATCTTGAAAGTTATTCTCCATACTAAAGCTGAACTCATAAGAGTAAAGGATAGTATTAGAGAAGGTAGAGAGGAGGATGCAAAGTATTCGCTGGAGGCACTCAAGGAACTACTTAAAAGTGGGTTCTATAAACATTTCTTTGAAAAAATAGGGGCAGAGAATCTGATTGATGATATATATAACGAGGTAATAAAGCTCATAGATCACGGTGTACCTATAGATAGTATTGCTAATAAAGTAGAAATCTATATAAGAGCGCTGGAAAACCTAGAGAGAATCATTCTATGATGTAGTGTTTCAGTTTTCGAATAGTTTCCTTAATCACAAGTTTCTTGTCATGCTCCTATTTATCAATAACTTTTTATATTCCGGAAACGGAGAATATATTGGGTGACTCCGATTTACATAGTAATTGTAGATATCGGTTCAGATGCGGATAGGAAGCGATTAGATTATCTTGTAGAAAAATATAATGAAGTATACGGTGGAGATAAAATAAGGAAAATATGTAGTGGTGTATTGCTCGTAGACCTTGATGCTGCGAAAATGATCAAGTTTACAGAAGATATATATTCTCGTTTTTCAAAGGATAGGGTAAAAATATGGCTTCTACGCGAACCTAATTTTGAAGTTCAGCCCTTGGAGTTAGAGAAGGTTTTCAGAATAAAGAGAGAGTATGGTGACATATGGGTTCTCGTTGATTTCGTAATGAATAAGTATCATGGCGTACTTGTATCTGAGACTATGCGTGGGGATGCAAGGACTTATAGAGTTAAGACTAGGTATGGTAATGTTGATGTAAGATTCGAGAAATTACTATCTCCTAATGAGAATAGTGGGAGTATTCTCAAAGTGAAAGTTTCCGGTTATGGTTATGGTGTATCTTATTTTTTCAACAAGATCGTAGAGGAGTTTTCTCCTCTTGAGAGGTGATCCATGAGTGTACTCGTATGATAGATCTGAGTCAAAAGATGTTTGTGATATAGATAGGATTCTAGAACCCGCTGAGGTTGTTCTCCAAGAGGATTTAGAGTCTCTTCGCAGAACTTATTCTGAGGAGGAGCGTATAGAGTTTTGGAACATGATAAGATCGGCTTATAAAAATTTTATACTGAAATGCTCTACCAAACTTCCCCGAGATATAGTGAAGATTATTAAGGGCCGATACAGGCTTGCAATGCTACTCCTAGCAGCTTCTTTCAAACTAAACGGTGAAGACCAAGAATCTATTATAAAAATGTTTAAGCCTGAAGAATACCAGCTCCTCCTAGACTTTGAAGAGTTTAAGATCTTTGATAACATTGATGTAGATACTATTGTAGAGTTCATTAAGAGGCGTGAAGGCAGAGTCTACGAGCTTGTCAAGAAATACTACGAAAGACAATATAATGCTCTAGATGAACACTGGGGCCCATTAATGGGAGACCTTATACGGGCAATTGAGGAGAGATATAAAGCGAGACGTAAAAAGATCGAGGAAGCGGTAGTAAGGTATGTTAGACGCTACGGCTTAATAGAGACTGTATCTGAGATCGAAGAGACGATCAAAAAGATACTGGAAACAGGAGAGTTTAAGAAAAAACTCGAAAACGAACTCAGGAAAAAAATACTGGAGGAATACCGTATAGACGAGATGAAGGAAAAAATAGCTTTACTAGAAGAAGAACGCCAAAAACTACTAAATACTCTACGCCAGATAGAAGACTCTGCCGTATCAAGTATATCTGAGATTAAATCATTAGCTGTAGAGCTCGAGAAAGCAAGGCAAGAGAAAGAGAGATTAATGAAAAAATACGAAGAAGTAGCTACAAGACTCTCTCTTGTTGAGAGAGAACTGGAAGATGCAAGGAAGAAACTGCGTGAGAAAGAAGAAGAACTGAATAAACTCATTGAGAAATATAGAGACAATGCTGGAGCGGTGGAAGCATTAAATGCTGAAGCTGAGACGCTTAGATCACTTGTATCAAAACTAACTAGTGAAGTAGAAGAATATCGTAGAATGCTTAATGCGGTTAATCAACAAAAACAATTCCTCGAAGAAAGACTCAATGAGGTTGAAGCAGCTTTACGTGGAGAAATTGAGGGTAGGTTAATTACAAGTGAAGAAGCAGCGGCTCTTGCTGAAGCCTATTTGAGAAGAATTTCTTATAAAGCATCACCCCCTAAGGGTGGAGTTACAATACATGATCCTAGGAATGATAAGAAAATTATAGTGAAAGAATGGGATGAGAGAACAATATATACTTCTAGTACGGATTCTCCGGTAAAGACTAAGGGTCTCATACTAGTCAAAAAGAAAGGACTAGTATTCAAGAAACGAAACATAGTATTAGAAACTATTGTAAAACTACACGATGAACCCTATTCTGCGAAAAACTATGATACAAAACCCGTTACACTCGCGGAAGTAGTGGAGTTATTGGAGAAGAAAATACACGAGGTAGAGGAAGAGAATTACTATAAAATACTTGTGATCGCTTCTCCAACTGGTTTTACTAAAAAAGCCATTGAGTATGTTGCAGGCGAGGATCTATATAAAACATTTGTGTCAAAAAACATAACATTATACTTGGTAGACCTTATAACGGGAGAAGTATACATGAATAAAGCCGATCCCGTAGCGATTAATAATGCTTATATTGTGAAACCAGAATTGCCGGAAGAAACAATTAAGAAAGTAATGGATTATGTTATTAGTGAAGATGCTGTGATTAAAGCCGCGGCTCTTTCTCCAGCAGAACCTATGATCTTGGCCTCAGATATAGCTGATGCTACTGGTATCAGGGATCCAGTTGTTATCCGTACAGCACTAATGAGGTTAGAAAAGAATGGTTGGGGTAGGGTAATCTATGTTAAAGATAGGGATATAACGGCTTTCAAATACTCATCAAAAGCTCTTGCTTTAATAGCTTCCCAAAACAAGATAATTTAGGTGACCGATATTTATGTCCGTAGAAGTCTTTGAAGGTATAAATCCCAAAAAGGTTCTTGAAGAAGCATTTAAGAGATTATTACCAGCAACAGCATATCTGATCAGTAGCAAGGCTGGGTTTGCAGCGTCGACAATAGTCTTTATAACCTGGCTCATCAAGCATAGTAGGGGGAGATACAAGGAATTCAGCATTAAAGAAGACGACAAAGTAGTTGCAAAACTATTGAATGATATTAGGGAACAAGAAGCAAGAATAAAACTTTTGGAGAAAGCCCGTGAGAAACTAGCTAAAAGAGGAGAATATGCTGGCTCGATAGATGAAATAATAATGGCCGAGAAGAACGTATTGGAAAACCTAAGGATCGAGCTTGAGCTTCGACAATTAAGACTGGAAGCACTGAGGCGTTTGAAATCAATTGGAGACCCTAAGATCATTAAAGCTGTAGAGGAAATGGTTGAGAAGATCGAGAAGGACAAGAAATTTGAGGATTACCAATACAAGGTTCTAAAGGAACTTGAAGAGAGGTGGAAGAGAAAGGAAATAGAGATTAATGCATTACGTGAGGTGCTTAAACATGCATAAATACATGTTTTTCCATCTCTCCACGTATTCATACACCCCCATGTGTCTCTGTATGATTTGCGTATATGGGTGAAAAGCTCTTGTTCAGATCCCTATTTGGTAGAAAGAAGTCGAAGGATTGGATTGAAAAAGTCAAGGTGGAAGAACTCGAGAAGGAGAGATTAAGGATAGATAATCAAATACAATTACTATCAAGAGAGATCCAGAAGCTCGAGAAACAGAAGAAAGAATTATTTAGACAAGGCATTGGGAAGAGCGAAGTCGAGAAAATGCTGTTAGCAGAGAAGATAAAGGACCTAGATGCTGAGATAAAGATGAAGATCAAGGAATACAATACTTTGATGAAGCAGAGGAGAGCATTAAGTAACTTAATAAGACTCAAGAAATGGGAGGGCCGTCTCAAAGAAAAGGGTATATGGGAGAAGATCAAGTCTATTGAGCCAGAGAGACTGATCAAGATGTTGACAGAAGTAGAATTTCAAGAAGAAGTGTTTGAGAAAAACATAGACAAGATCAACGAGATTCTCGGTGCACAGTATGCCCAAGTAGAAATGGATGAGACAACCCGCGAGATAATGGAAATGTGGGAGAAAGTCGAAAAAGCAGAACTGAGTCCAGAAGCTATAGAGGAAAAACTAGAGGTAAAAATAGCGGAGAAGAAAGAAGAGGAGGAAGAGGAAGAAAAAGAACTCGCCTAAAACAAGCCTAGAGGTAATCAGAATTGATATTCCATAAAACAATATTTTTTACATCCATCTCTTCCCATATATTAGTTCGTACTCTCGATTATCATATAAAGATTAAAGAGGGTTTGTTCGGTTTTGGGAATTGATCCCACATCTTTTCTCCATGAAGAAGTAAAGAAGTCGAAAAGGAGGCTTGAGAAGGCTCTTTCCAGAGGAGATACGGTCACAGCTTATAGACAGGCTAAGAGAGTTGCTGAACTACTCCGAGAACTAGCTAAGTATAAACGTGTAGGGGGTAAAGAGCTCTTAAGGCTCGCAGAAGAATACGAGGAGCTCGCTAAACGGTTGAAAAGAGGCGAGCTTGTCCCAGCAGCACAGCTACCATCACATACATCATTAAAATATTCCACGAGTTCAAGCATTTCGGGCTTATATATAAAAGCTAGAAGTAGCCACACAGCAGAGCTGGGTGAGACTACTAAGCTCGACAAAGAGTTCGAGACACAAGCAGAAACTCTTATTGCAAAAGCAGATATTACTTGGGACGACATAGCTGGTCTCGAAGAGGTAAAGAAATCATTAATTGAAGCAATATACTATTCTCTTGCAAAACCAGAACAACCAGTAAAGATTGAGCCACCACGTCGCTTCCTCCTCTACGGTCCACCAGGTACTGGTAAGACTATGCTTGCTATGGCTGCCTCGAACATGCTTGGAGCAACGTTTTTCAACGTAAGCGTTGATAGAGTACTCTCTCGATACGTTGGAGACTCACCAAGAATGATCTCCGCAATATTCAGAGTAGCCTATAGAAAAGCACCCTCCATAATATTCTTCGACGAAATAGAAACACTCGTAGCGAAAAGAGATACTGGGAGAGAAGCTGCGACTGGAGTAGTGCAGACATTCTTAACCGAGCTAGACGGGTTCAAATCCAAGAAACTAGATAAACCAGTAATCATTATAGCAGCCACCAATAAGCCATGGATGCTAGACGAAGCAATACTCTCCAGATTCGAGAAGAGAATATACATCCCCCTACCAGACAAGGAAGCAAGAAAACAAGTATTCAAACTAAACCTAGAAAAGAAAGGCTTCCAAATACAAGGAATAACATATGATGAATTAGCAGAGCTAACAGAAGGATATAGTGGAAGAGACATAGCAAACGCATGTAAAGAAGCAATAATCCAAATGTTGCGTAGAGCAAACCCAGACATATACAAAAAACTAACAACGATCAAAAACATACAACAACTACAACAAATGAAATACAAAATCCAGCCAATAACCCGAGAAGAACTACTAACAGCAATCAAGAAAACCAAACCAGCAACAACACCCCAACAAATACAAAAATATATAGAATGGACAAAACAACACGGAACAACATAAAGGAGGGGCGAAAACAATGAAAATAAAAACACCAACCATACTACTACTAACGCTAATCACCCTAACAACACTAAACATCGCAATACTGCAATTAATATCAATGAGGCCACTTATTGCAACTTCTTCAGCTAAATAGTCAGAATTGCTGTGCTTTTCGATATAGGCAGCAGGGGTGACCCGAACTTTAATGATATGGCGTATCTGGGGCGGAAAGAGCTAAGAAAGAGTTAGGTGTTGAGGTTAATTATCTAACGCCTAAGTCTTTTGAGGATATGATGCCTTTACTTGTGCAGTTAAGCAGCTCTGGTGAGTACGACCTCATAGTTCTGGTAGGTTCCTGGTGGACCATTCCGCTGAAGAAGATAGCGGACGAGTTCCCGAATCAGAGGTTCGCCCTCATAGACTCGACTACAAGTGTCACTAGGTCTAATGAGGTGGATCTCCTGTTCAGGGAGCAGGAGTGTGCTGCGTTGGTCGGTATCATTGTGGCTGGAATGGCTTACGAGCTTGGTGGAGATACGATCTGTGTTGTGGCCGGGATGGACATTCCACTACTCTGGAACTATCACATAGGGTATCTATTCGGAGCTAAGTACTTCGAGATAAAGACCGGTAAGCCAGTAAAGTTCCTATGGCAGTACACAGGAACGTTCAAAAATACACAGGTAGATTACAACACGGGTATGTAGCTTCTAGAGCAGGGCGCAAAGGCTCTCTATGGCCTAGCTGGCCTAACCCACATCGGTATGTTCAACGCGGTATTAGACTGGAACAAGCAGGGCAGGGGTAGGTATTCGCGATAGGTATAGATACAAGCCAAGAGTGGTACGCGCTAGACTACCTACCGCTTAGTAGTGCGAAGAGGACTGACGTCGCCGTCTACACCGCCATTAAGATGATTGTGGACAACAAATGGAGGGGCGGCATAATCACGCTAGGGCTTAAGGAAGGAGGAGTGGGAATATAGTAGTTGATTGGTGTAGGAGGTTCGCTAAATACATAGTCATTAAAGCTAGAAGGAGTAGGAGCACCATTGTTCTTGAAGACCTTGATAAATTATGGTTCAATGCGTCGAGGAAGCCCTCTAGCCTGGCAATAAGCTGTCAAGATTTGCTTACCGTAAATTACAGCAAGCAATCATAACCAAGGCTATAGAATATAATGTTCTGATAATATCTGTAGACCCGAAGAATATTTCAATAACATGCCCCAGATGTAGCTGCAAACTAGACTATAATCATAGTCTAGCACTGTGTAAGAACTGGGGATTCATATCTGATAGAGACATCGTTGGAGTAATGAACATGTACCTTAAAGCACTTCAAACCATTGCTCCATACCCAGGGTTATGGGGCATCCACTCGATGACGGATTAAACCCGACCGAAGAATGGAACAAGGGAGATGAGCCGATGGACGCTCATATACAATCATATAAAATCATTTAAAGAGGCGAACCCGGAGGGAAGAACCTAAAGGGTTCTCTATTGAATAATTCTATAAAATCAATATTTTAGTATCTCCAAGACGAAGACCTAAACACTTCAAATAAGCAAATAATTCCACAAACGCTTTATTCATCATAGCATAGTCTAGATTGGGGGACGATACATTTATGTCTCGGCTGTGTAGTAAATAGTATATTGTACCATGTTCTGTATGGTGGCTGTGAATTGTATAGTGGCCCCCCATCTGGGCTAGTGGGTAATGTATTTATTATCTTTCTCTTGGTTATCGGGTCTATTCCCTTGGCTAGTCAAGGTGCTATCGCCTTCCAGTCTATGGTGTCTATGCAGAGTACTCCACAGGGAGACTACATAGTGTCCGATAACGATAAGTTCCTACTCAAGGAAGACTTCGAGCCATATAGTCTGAACGATTTCCCTGATGAGGGTGGATGGGTTCTCGAATCAACAGGCCGGGGGCCCGGGTACCAGAAGATAGTAGAAAACCCCAAGGGCCCCGGTAAATCCCTACAGCTGTGGGGTACGAGGGATAGACCAGCTATAGTAAGCCATCCAGTAAACCCAGGTTCACCAGACAATATAGTATACTACTACCTAGACTTCATGGTCTCCATAACCGACGAAACCAGGGCTATAAACGGCTGGTATATAGAGGTGGAATTGTATCCTACACAGCTATCTGTGAAAATAAACGGTAGAGGCATATGGGTTGCTGGCAAACAGGTAGCGAACAAGACAACAACAGGGTGGACACGAGTAGCAATAGCTCATCAACCCCAGACAGGAACAACACTAACATGGATAAACAACACAATAAAAACAATAAAAACAACACCACTAACCAAAACACCACAAAAAATACAGATAAATACAAACACAAAAACCCAAATAGATAATACTAAATTAAAACAAAGATCATTTAAGACATCGCCGGTATTTAAGGAACTATGGAAAGAATTTTTAGGTAGATACACTCGCGTTTCATGGAGTCCTGATGGAACAAAAATAGCTGTAAAACATGGTAACCTAGCATTGATAGTTTTTTCCTCAGATGGGGAAAAACTTTGGAGTTATGGAATCATAGGTATACGGGCTGTATCAATGAGTCCTGATGGAACAAAAATTGCAGTTGGAAATAGGAGTAAGATCTACATGTTTGATTTAGATAATGGAAAAATATGGGAAAAGAATTTAGTTGGCTGGGTTAATTCTATTTCTTGGAGTCCTGATGGAACAAAAATAGCTGTCAGTATCATGTGGGAAGATGAACATTCTTTCCATGGTAAAGTCTCTGTTTTCTCCATTGATGGTGAATTAATTTGGGAGACAGGTGATCTTGGATCTGTTGGAGGTGCCCCTTGGAGTCCTGATGGATCAAAGATAGCTGTAGATAATGACCGAGTAATAGTAGTTTTTTCCTCAGATGGGGAAAAACTTTGGGAAAAATATCTAGATGGTGCCTCTATTGGATCTATTTCTTGGAGTCCTGATGGAACAAAAATAGCTGTAAACACACGTTATCCGAAGCTTTATCTTTTTTCTGCCAGCGGGAAAAAATTATGGGAGTATAGACCTACGGTAAGGTGGGGAGTTTATTTTAAATGGTGTCCTGATGGATCAAAGATAGCTTTAACTGAGAGCTGGGAGGATGATAATAATCATCTTCATGGCACTCTTACAGTCTTATCTTCTAGTGGAGAAGTATTATGGAAGACAAGTGATTTAGGAATATATATGTACTTTATTTCTTGGAGTCCTGATGGATCAAAGATAGCTGTTGGAGGAGAAGGTGGCAAATTTTTTGTATTTTCCGATACCGGAGAAAGAATACTTGAAACAAGCGATCCAGGAGACTATATATATTTTTCTTGGAGTCCTGATGGAACAAAAATAGCTGTTGGAGGAAATTCCAAAAAAGTATTTATCTTCTCAGATAATGGTAAGAAATTGTGGGAATCAGGTGATCTAAATAATTGGGTTACTTCTATTTCTTGGAGCTCGGATGGAACAAAAATAGCTGTTGGA
Source organism: Staphylothermus sp. (assembly GCA_021159785.1). GTDB lineage: Archaea > Thermoproteota > Thermoprotei_A > Sulfolobales > Desulfurococcaceae > JAGHDU01. Next base: position 11,679 of record JAGHDU010000209.1, read on the forward strand.
ACGGGCTCTAGTGTATATGTTTTCTCGAGTATTGGTGTTGGTGTTTTTTGTGGTGTTAGTGGTGTTTTTGTGGTTGATGAAAGTGTTGTTTTTGATGCTTCACTGTCTATTATTCCTGAGGGTGTTTCTCTTTCTTATTATTGGGATATGGGTGATGGTTATAGTATTACTACTGATATTCCTACTATGGAGTATAGTTATTCTAGGCCTGGCTGGTACCGAGTAAAAGTTGAGATTAGAAACAAGGAGACAGGGGAGGTACTGGACTATACTAGTATATGGGTCTATATCAGCCCTTTAACAGGGATCTTGGAGGCAACAAGTGATCCGACTGGAGCCAAGGTATATGTTGACGGGGTGTACAAGGGTTTAACACCACTAACACTCGAACTAGAGGCAGGACAACACGAGATCAAGATAACCAAGGAGGGCTATAGGGACTATACTACAACGGTGACAATAGAGCCTAGGGAGACACGTAGCCTATCAATAGTCTTAACACCACTACCAGCAACCCTCAAAGTGTATAGTAGCCCTTCCGGAGCCCAGGTATATGTTAACGAGGTATACAAGGGAGAAACACCTCTCACCCTCGAGCTCAAGCCAGGAACCTACAGTATAAGGATCACTAAGGAAGGCTATAGAGACTACACAACAACAATCACGCTCGGGCTCGGTGGGCCCAGAACTTTATCGGCTATTCTAGTACCATTACCTGTTACCACAACCACGGTACCACTAACTACTACGGCGTTGACAAAGACTACGACGGTAAAGACCAGCCCGAGGACTACATCTACTACGACGACATCACTTGTAACCTCGTCTACTCCAACCCCATCATCTACTACGTCCTCAGCTACTACTGCTATTACTGCTAGCTCGGTTGCTGGTGCTCCTTCACCGCCTGTTCTCCTTGTTGCTGGCTTGGCTGGTGCTGGATTAGCTAGTGTTGCTGTCCTAGCAGTGTCTAAGAGGAAGAGAAGAGGCCCTGGTTCACTAGGTGTTGGTCTCCAGTCACCACAACCTCCACCCTCTAGTGATTCTAGTAGTGCATCACCTAGGCCACATGCACCACTCTCGTCTCCTAGTTCTAGTGGCTCCTCCATTAGTATTGCTAGTACTAGGCATCTGCTCATGGAGAGCGAGAGCGTCTCTGGCCTTGTAGGAGGTTATGGGTGTACCTGTGATTCAAGGGTTGAGCTAAAGGAGCCGGTGGCACCAGAGGGGTTTGAGGGTGAGTGGCTCTGCTGTAAACTAGGTTGCGGCGGCTGGGGCTGTACATACAAGTGTGAGCAGAGTGGTAGGGTAGTTGTATTCAAGGTGCCTAGAGGCTTCGAGTCAATCATTGAAGGTGGGTTAGCTCCGACTGTTCCGGAGAGACTGGTTAAGAGGATTATTGAGAGAGCCGAAGTTCTAAGGAAACTGGATCACCCTAACATACTGCGTATACTAGGAGTGTCTAAGGCTGCACCACTCCTAGTCTACGAATATGCTAACCAAGGTAGTCTAGAATGGCAGATCGCAAAAGGGTGGAGGCCTAGCCTGAAGGATGTATTGTTAGTAGCTTTACAGGTTGGAGATGCATTGAGGTATATTCATTCCCGGGGTCTTGTTCATGGGGATGTTAAGGCGGGGAATGTATTTTTCGCCAATGGTGTTACTAAGCTAGGTGACTTCTCTGGACTCATAAAGCTCTTGTCGATGACAAGTTGCCATAGTAGGCTCTCCTATACCCCTGGGTGGAGGGCTCCTGAACAGGTCTATAGCGATCTCAGGAGGAAGGCTAAACAGCTAGGCTATGAGAATAAGATGGATATCTATATGCTCGGGAACCTAATCCTATACATGCTCACCGGGGAGACAGTGGACGGTGAAGACGCGATCCAAGAAGAAAGCCTTAGGGAGACTATAGAGAAAATAGAGTATCCAGAATTAAGAAAACTAATATACGAGATGATGAAGCTAGACCCATTGGAGAGATCTTCAGCAGAAGAGGTAGTAAGAAAACTAACAATAATTTACCAGCAGGAAAACCGAAAAAACAAACATGATAACCAGTCAAGTTAATATCTAATTCATAATCGATCCCGATGTCTGTGGTTCATTGTTGTCATAAGTGGGTATAGGTAGTAATAAGTAGAAATCTCGGAAATGAATTTACTCATTATTCGTCGTGGTAACTCCTCTGTCATTTTCAATATTGTACTCACTATATCCACTGCTGACGGTCTATTCCATGGTTCTGGATCCAGCTTTTCTTGACGAACTCTTTTTATCTCTGGGTCTTATATTCCATTGACTGCTTGCTCTACTATACTTGGCTCCACTGCTTCCTCGCCGTCAACTGATCTACCAGTCAGAATGTATAGATAGTGTTTCCCAGTCCATAGTATCTTTCATGTGCTCAAGCCCCATCTCCTTGGTTTTCCTACGCATATCGCTGTAGACCTGCTCCGGAGCACGGAATCCTATGGTGAATGCTCCTGCTATCCCGCTTTTGCTACCGGTTAGGGATATTAGTTTTTCTAGGTCAGAGAAATCGCCGATCTTAGCAAAAACACCATTCACGAAGAAAATGTTCGCTGGCTTAATATCACTGAGCACCAGCCCTTCTCATGTATATACCTTAACGCATCAGCTATCCAGGATCAGTAGCAGGGTTTCTCTCATCCTGGACTTCATCCATTGCCAAGCTACCACTCTAGTGTACCCCGGTCAGCATATTCGTAGATCAGTGCTGACCCTTGTCTACCAACACCCAGTAGCCTAAGTATATTGGGCACCTTAGCCTCATGATATTATTGGCTGTCTCACGGATACTCTCCAATAACTTAGTGCGTACACTTGGCGGTACACTACCCTCAACAATATCCTCGAAGCCATGTGGGACCTTAACTACAATGTTTTCTTCATACTTCCTACATAGGTATGAGCAACCCAATCACCACAGCTAAGGCCGTAGCACTCCTCGTTACCAGCATATTCCATAGGTACCACGCCAGTAATAAGCTTAGTGCTACGCCACTCATCTCTACAACCATAGCTATTTCTTAGTTCTTCGTTGTTTGGGAATGTGTGGTGCTTGATTGCTGTGGCTGTGTTTAGGAGTTCAATCCCAGTATTTATTGTTTCTTCGAGCACTTTTATTGCTTGAGCTATTTGTCCTTGTATAACTAGGTTTGTTGAGGTGCTTAATGCGTTCAAGATAGCCTTCCTGGTTGCCGTGGGTATAATGCTTGATGTCTTGTTTCTTGTTTCATTAATTACACTCAGTAGTTTCTTGATCGGATACTCGGCAAGGGTTAAGGTGCGGATTGCTTCATTACTACCTTCCAAAGCCTTTGTTGCTAGTATAGCCCTTACCGACGCGTTTGCCCTTGTCTCGCTCACCAGTATCTCGATTAATTCATCCGCCGCTTTTGACTCCATACTCCTCAAGTTTGGGAGAATCGCAAGGGCCTCGGCAACAGCTTCAGCCAGTCTACTTCTTAATTCATTAATTATTTTCCTCCGTGCCGCCCTTTACCAAAAAATGAGGCCAGCTTCCTTACGTGCTCGTGTATAGGCAAGGGCTTCGCCTCAAAATACTTTTTAAGTGGTACGGTATAAGTGTTTTTGTTTAATATGTTTCAGCAATCATATAGTTGACTCCATTTTGCTCTTATCTATTATTCTTTATATGAGGAGATACTAGACCCGGAACCATGGAATAGGCAAAGTTAACTAGAAACAAAGAGACAAATATCAGCATTACTTATGAGAGAATAGGTAAGGTGAATACACTATGTTTAAATACATTATTAAAGGACTTCAAATATTTCTCCTTGATTTATTCGGATTGTTTATACAAGTACTGGTTCTTATCAGTTTTACTCTCAGTCTGTGATGCGTTAAAATTAATAGGAATTTAATAAATTAGAAACTATGTAGTTTTCATTATTGTTTGTCTTCGAGTTCCTTCCATATTCTCAGTAGCTCTTTGACTATTTCTTCTGTTGATGGTCTTTGTAGTGGGTTGGGTGTTAGTGTTTTTCTTACAACCCCTCTTAGTCCGGGATGGTCTATTTTATTCACAGCTTCTTCTACTGCTCCTGGTTTTACAGCGTCTTCACCATCAAGAGCTTCATGTGTAAGGAGGTATAGGAGTAGATTGCCTAGTTGGTAGGTGTCGATTCTTGACTCTACACCCATTGATACTGCTTCTCTTCTCAGATCCGCGTATGCTTGTTCAGGTGCACGGAATCCTGGGGTGTAAGCAAGTCTTGAATGCCTAGACGTCATGGTGACTAATTTTACGAGCGAGGAGAAATCACCAACCTTAGCAACACCACCTGAAATAAATATGTTTCCAGGCTTAATATCCCCATGCACTAAGCCCCTGCTATGTATGTATCTAAGAGTATCCCCAACCTGGATACCAATAAGTACTATGTCTCTAAGGGAGGGTTTCCAGCCATTAACTATTTGCCACTCGAGAGAACCATGATCGGCATATTCATAAACAAGTATTGGTGCACGATCACTATAGTTGAGGAGCTTCAAGATATTTGGATGCTTCAGAGACTTAACAGTCTCAGCTTCAGAAACAATTTTCTTCAATAAATACATATCAACGGTAGGAATAATTCCGCCTTCAATAATGGATTCAAAACCACGGGGGACTTTGAATACAACTACTCTTTCATCCTGTTCACACTTATAAGCACATCCCCAACCACCACAACCAAGTCTACAACAAGTCCAAGAACCCTCAAAACCCTTCGGAACAATACTCTTACTGAATTTAACCTCAAACCCTTCACCAAGACAACCATAACCATCAACAAGACCCTGCAATCTATGGAAGAGCAATTCTCTAACAGAACTCAAGCCGAGTACTGCTTCACTACTTAACGAGGATTTGGTTCTTGAACTGCTAATTGCTCCAGAACTACTGCTTGGACCATATTTATCAACAACTATTTCTTCACTGGTTCCACGATCTCGTCTACGAAGAATTATGTATGTAGCTAAACCAACACCAATACCTATTGGTGCTAACAAAGTAGTAAAACCTGGTGGAAAAACACTAAGATCAACACCTCCAGCTAATGAAGACATTGTAGTAGTCTTAGTATTCTTGGTAGTGGAGATGGTTGTTGTGATTGTGGTTTTTATGGGAGACGATGACTGAGTCGTTGTTGTTATGATAGGATAACTCACTATACTTGTTTGAGGAGTTGAAGTAGTAGATTGGAATGTAGTGGTTGTTGGTAAATGCGTAGCTGTCGATGTGGTAGTGGTGCTGAATAGGAGCGAAGTAGTTGTCATTTGCGTAGAATTAGCAATAGTAGTTGTAGTAGTGGATGTAGTATTTGATGAAGACTTTAAAACCTTAATAATAGCTGAGGCAGAAGCATTTAAATCATCATCATCCACCACAGTTAAGGTGACAGTGAATGTGCCCGAAGCATTATACACATGTGTTACAACAGGCATGTTAGTTTTCAAGATTGTACCATCATCAAAATCCCAGCGATAAAGTACTATACTACCATCGGGATCGTAGCTTGTTGAAGCATCAAAGGTTACTTTTTCACCAACTCGTGGAGACTTAGGTCTGTAATCAAATACAGCTATGGGTGGTTTGGGAAGCTGGATAGTTGCATTACTGCATTGACGGTCTACTAGTTCGTTGTTGGGGCCGTAGAGTTCAACACACCAAGGATATTCCACATCCTTGTCAACCTTTATGGGCTCCGTATATCTCATCTCGGTTTCGTATGGGGTTGTTGCAACATCTAATGTGAAGCTCTCCTTAATACTGTAGCCTTGTAGGATTACCTTCCATGTACCAGTACCGCTTGATACATTCACTCTCCAAGAATAATTAACAGTACCATTACTAGAATTATAAACCGCACTCAGACCATAAACGTCCCCTTCATACTGTTGAACACTAGAAACACCGAAAACAATAGTCTTATTGAACGTGCCGCCTACAGCTAGCTTACTTCCGTCAGGACTCCAAGAAACACTCCACACCTCGGCACCCAGTTCCTTCTCCCACAGTTTTTTTAGTGTTAGGTTTTGTATTGTCGACGGTATTGTGGCTGTTTGACTTGAAACAATGAGAAAAACCAATACTATAAATAAAGAAAGATGCAAAACCCTTGAGTTCATAACCTATCAACACCGATTATTATCCTAACATGATCAAAATATAAAACAACGAGTACATATATTTTATTATAACGTATTTATGGAGTATTTACT
>JAGHDU010000088.1 GCA_021159785.1 Staphylothermus sp.
GCTATAAGTATCCCTCTAGGACTTACTCGTCTTCTTTCGCTAAATAATTCCGGGATAGTTGCAGAGGCATCGTCACCTACTCCTAAAATTTCTTCTGTTCCGTGCTTTTTGAACCAATTAGCAATAGCTTCTTCGCGTTCTTTTGTTCTGTAGAATAGATTCACCTCGATCTTAGCTCCAGAAACTTTAGCTAATTCAACAATTTCTTTCGGGACAAGTGCTGCTGCATTACCGTTAACTGATATTACTGGATGTTTGGCAATAATAATTGAGGCTGCAGCAGCCTCTATTGCTCTAAGAGCAAAGTCGTGGGTTTTCTCTCCGAGCAGGTAATCAAAACATTCTCCTCTACCATGTGCTATTAAACCTTCAAGAGCAACAATACCTCTTTTGAAGCCTTCTACTATTCTTTCCCTTAATAATAAGCTCTCTCTACGTGGATGATTCGGGGGGATATACAATTTCAACACCCTTATGACTTATTTTTGTCTTCAATATTCTTAATCCTAATGATTTGAGATCTTCAATAATGTCGTCAACCCATTCGGGTTCGGGAAGAATTAATATTGCTTGTTTCTTTCTATAGAATGAAATAGTTTTATTCTTGACCTTATTTATTAATCGAGTTATTTCTTCATAATTGAATATTTTCTTAGTAAAACTATGAGCTAATTCAAATAAGTTTTCGATAGATGGATTATCTAGTAATTTATCTAGTAATTTCAAGTTTTCATTATAGTATTCAGGTTTTATTCTTGAAAGCATAGTTGGTGTGGGTTCTTTTCCTTCTAGAACAATTGTTATGAGGTCATAGTCTTTCTTTAACAAAATATGTTCTATAGATCCTATGCCTGGGGGGCCCGGTCTTGTCCTGATCTCTATGCCGCCATAGAATTCTGAGATAACATCACCTAGGCCAGTCCTATAATATACTTCAGCTATGTGGGCAGGCCATGTAGCTCTTTCTAATGTTGTACCTTTCTCCTGTACAATATTCGATAATATCGAATATGCTATGAGACAAGCTGCTGAAACACCAAAACCTGTTCCAAGTCCTATTGGCGAATATGCTTTAACTGTATTGCATAGTTTATATTCTCTACATAGAAATTCCACGTGGTTTCTAAGCACGTCGCTGTCATTTAAAAATATTCTTGGCTTAGAACTCTTTTGTTCAAGTCTCGCTTCCAAGTATATAGATAAATTGACACCAGCTCCTAAACTTCCAGTGTGTAAGGGATCATTATTTATAGAAGGAAACCATAATCCTGATACATGAAGGGGAACACGAACAACTATATCATTATTCCCAGTGTAATTAATAGATTTCATATTCACTCACTCCTTTAGATCCTGCGATCTCTTTTCTTAAATCAATAATTTTATTTGGATAATCAGTTGCTATTCCATCAATGCCCGATTTATATAATTTAATCGCTGTATCTATTTCATTAACAGTCCAAGCAACTACTTTTAATCCTAATCTATGAGCAAAACTTACAGCTTTAGATGTTGCCAGACGATAATGAGGAAGAACAATTTCACACTTCAAATTCTTAGCATCTATAATTCTCCCAGGAGGCTTATAGTATATGAGACCCGTAGTGAGTTTAGAATATAATTTCTTGGCATTAATCACTGCTTCGTCATGGAAACTAATTAACGCGGTATCATCAAGAAATTCGTAATATGTATCCCTAAGAGTTGTAATGATCTTTTTTGTAGTCTCTGGTTCTTTTATCTCGATAAATAAGCCGGTTCTGCCCTTAACGGTTTCTAGAACATCTACTAGTCTAGGAATAGTTTCGCCATTTAATCTGACGTTATTAGTTATCCAATCATAAGTTAAATCTCTTATTTTCTTATTTATCCCCGCTAATCTGGTGAGATCTTCGTCGTGGTATACAACTAATTCTCCATTTCGTGTTTGTCTAATATCGATCTCTACTATGTCTACACCTAATGAGATAGCATAATTAATAGACTTTAAGGTGTTTTCAATATATACTCCGGCCGCTCCTCTATGTCCTATTACAGCAAAGGGTTTTACGCTAAGTCTTTGTTTGATCATTTTTCTTCACTGAAGAAGTAATGGCTTCTTGATGGAAACTTTCCTTCCCTTACATCTTTTACATATTCTTTAACGGCATCAATAATTATACTTCTTAAGTCAGCGTACTTTTTAGCAAATGGTGGTATTTGTTCAGATAATCCCAGAAGGTCATGTAAAACAAGGACTTGTCCATCGCAGTAAGGACCGCTACCAATACATATAGTTGGTATTGAAAGTTCTTCAGTAATAGTCTTTGCGGCATCTGCCGCTGTGAACTCTATTACAATGGAAAATACACCTGCTTTTTCAAGTTGTTTTGCATCATTGATTATCTTCTCGATCTCATACTTCTTCTTTCCTCTCTTTTTATAGCCTCCTATTATAAGGTATCTTTGTGGCGTTAAACCTATGTGTCCCATTACAGGTATACCTGCTCTTACAAGAGCTTTAACTATATCAACTACTTCTTCTCCACCTTCTATCTTAACGGCTTCTGCCCCATTCTTAACGAGTAGTCCTGCGTTACGTACAGCATCTTCTATACTGGTCTCATAGCTAAGAAAAGGCATATCACCTACAATAAGCGCTCTTGGATTTGCTCTAGCAACACTTGATACGTGAAGGAGCATCATATCCATATTAACTGGTAGCGTGGAGTGATATCCATGTACAACCATGCCCACGCTATCTCCAACAAGGATCATGTCGACGCCGGCTTGATCTACTAGTTTAGCGAATGTGTAATCATATGCTGTTATCATAGCTAATTTCTTCTTGCCCTTACTTTTCAGTATATCTCTAATTGTTATCTTTGACAAGGTATTCACCTCTAGCAATCTAAACTATAATTAAGAATTATCGTCATCGAGTAATTTATATACTAATTTATATTGTGTACTAATAATCGAGAGAATATGTTGACTCAATAAGATGTATCAATTGTGTAAGAACCCAGTTTATACCCTTTCGACCAAGAATCCTTGATATAAAACCATTTATGTAATCAATTTCTGTCTTTCTTTTATTTAATAAGTCTTGAAGCATGCTCGAATAATTGTTCTTAGTATTCATGGCACTTCTTATGACTATTTTCATTATTTTTTCCCTATCAAGCTTGTATCCATGTTTTCCGGCAACTTCTACCAGCTCTTTAAGAATTTCATTTGTCAGTACTTTTGCTTGTTCAGTTAATATGATCTTATTACGTTCCCTAGTAATTGCAGTTAACGGATTTATAACAGCATTAACAGCTAGTTTTATCCATCTATAGAATTCTATGTTGGTAATAAACCTTGCGTCAGCTCCTCCTTTTATTAATATATTGGTTAAGTGGAACAATTTCTCATTAAACCAGTGTCGAAATCCTAGGAATAACGTGTTTCCTCCATTATGTTTTACCTTATATCTTTCGATTCTTTCAGCTCCTATAAAGACTATGCCACACCCTGTCCTCTCTAATCCAAAGATTTCTTCAGCTAGTTCGAGGCTTCCGAACCCGTTCTGCATCATTATTATTATAGAATTGCCAGTGTCGAGCCTTTTCATTAATTCAATAGTATTTGGGACAGAATATGCCTTAACAGCATTGATTATATATTCACATTTACAACAGTAATCCTTGTAATGAAAAGGAATAACAGGAATGAGATATTCTTGTTCATCATAAATAATAGTTAAACCATTGTTTCGTCTAACGGATTCAACGCTTTCTCTACTATAGTAGAAGACTGGGATATGAAATATACCTCCTCTATAGAGATAGAAAGACATTATAGCCCCTATGGCTCCTCCACCAACTATACATACTGGATATTGTTGCGTCAACTTGTTTACACCATTGAAGTTAAAGTTTTATTTCAGATGCCGTATTGATTGAGATTTTTAAGAATGATATTTAGAAATTTTTCGAGCTCGTAGAAATTTTCTGAAAATACATAAATAACAGGTTCTA
>JAGHDU010000223.1 GCA_021159785.1 Staphylothermus sp.
ACGCTGCTATGACTATATCTGGTTTGGTTGCTGACGCTGAATTCATTGTAGAGCAAGCAAGATACATTGCTAAGAAATACTTCCTAGACAATGGTGTAAAGATAAAGATAGGTTCACTTGCATCCCATATCGTTTTGATACTTAATGCTTATCTCAGAATATATCCCTATATTGTGCAATTACTCGTCGGTGGATACGATAATAGAGGGCCTCATCTATACTATTTAGACCTATATGGTAGTATTAGCGAAGAAAAATATATGGCAACAGGTAGCGGCTCACCAGTAGCTTTAGGTGTCCTAGAACAAGGCTATAGAGAAGATTTATCACTAGATGAAGCCAAAGAATTAGCATTTAAAGCTGTAGCAACAGCCACTCTCAGAGATGGATTCAGTGGCGAAGGTGTGGACATAGTTGTTATTGGTCCCGAAACCTATATCGAAGAAACCAAGATGTTCAAACAAAAAATAGTTCTCTCTGAGAAATGAGTTCTTTTTGTACAATAAATCCATGTTCTTTTCCGAGGATAATATATATAAAGCCTATATGTACTAAGTAAGAATTTGAGAACAATAACTGATATACTATTTTAGTAGCATATTTCGTGTTTCTATCGATAATCAACTTAGAAACAATGGAAGACTAGTCATGTTTGTCCTGTAACGTTAACAGGGAACGTGTGGTGTTGTAGTTGAAAAGAATAATGCTTGACCGACAACGAGCAGAATTGTTAAGGAGGATACTTGAGGAAATACCACCAGATTTAATGCTGACCAATATAGAGTTCGAGGGTCCAGAGATAGTAATTTATGTTAGGAATAGAAAAGCTATTGCAAAGTATCTTGACCTAGTGAAGAATATTGCTAAAAAGGTACGTAAGAGAGTAGTATTAAGGGCAGATCCTGATGTAAGGCTACCTCCCGAAGAAGCCAAGAAGAAAATTCTCGAGATTGTTCCGAAGGATGCTGGAGTAGATCCTAATGGAATAGTGTTTGATCACACTCTTGGAGAAGTATGGATCAAGGCCGAGAAGCCGGGATTAATAGTTGGTAGAGGATCATATATTAGGCATTACATATTGGCAGAAACAGGGTGGAGGCCTGAGCCTCAAAGAGCTTCACCACTAGAATCAAAGGTTTTGAAAGTTGTTATGACCAATCTATTGAATCAGAGTGATTATAGACTAAAATTCTTGAGGATGATCGGTGAGCGGATCCATAGAGATGTTATCTTCAAGAACAACTATGTGAGAATAACAGCTCTCGGAGGCTTTATGGAAGTCGGTAGATCAGCTATATTGGTAGAGACGAGAGAGAGCAGAGTACTAGTTGATTTTGGAATAAATGTTGGTGCTGGAACAGACTATAATAGAGCATACCCATTCATAGATATTGATCAATTAAGACTTTCTGAACTAGACGCTGTCATAATTTCCCATGCACACTTGGATCACATAGGTTTAGTACCTCTCCTATACAAATATGGGTATCGTGGACCAGTATATGTCACTAAGCCTACGAGAGAATTAATGGTTATAATGATCAAGGACTTAATAGAGGTCACACAAAGAGAGGGGAAGTACCTACCTTATACAGAAAAGGACTTAATGTCAACGATCCTTCACACTATACCCTTAGAATACAATGAAGTGACAGACGTTGCTCCAGATATAAAGGTAACAATGTATAATGCCGGTCACATATTAGGATCGGCTATTGTACACTTACACATAGGCATGGGTCTACATAATATAGTCTATACTGGTGACTTCAAATATGCATCAACAAGACTTCTTGATAGAGCCAACGACAAATTCCCAAGAGTAGAAACATTGATTATGGAATCAACCTATGGTGCCACTAAGCAACAAAACCGCAGAGAAGCTGAAGCTGAGTTAATAAACATTGTTAAAAGAACTATTGAGAGAAACGGTATAGTGTTAATACCAGTATTCGCTGTAGGACGTGGTCAAGAGATAATGCTTGTCTTGAATGATGCTATAAATAAGGGCCTTTTGCCACGGGTTGATGTCTTCATTGAAGGATTAGTTAATGAAGTAACCGCTATCCACACCCAATATCCAGAATACCTCAATAGAAACATCAAAGAAATGATCTATAGGGGCGAAAACCCATTTGTGGCTGATTATTTCCATATAATAGAGGGTGCTACAGCTAGACCAGATATAGTTGAGACTAGACCATCTATAATTATTGCTACCAGTGGTATGCTTACGGGAGGACCTGCTGTTGAGTATTTAAAACTAATAGCTAGCGATCCACGTAATAGCCTAGTTTTCGTGGGATACCAAGCGGAAGGCACTCTTGGTAGAAGGATCAAAGACGGTATGAGAGAGCTTCAAACTGTGGTTGATAATAAGGTTGAAATCATAAAGATTAATCTAGAAGTGTATAGCGTTGAAGGATTCAGTGGTCATAGTGATCAGAGTGAATTGTTAAGGTATGTTAGAAGCATTACTCCTAAACCTAGGAACATTATATTGAACCACGGAGAACCAACAGCCATAATGACGCTGGCAAGACTTGTTTCTAAACTAGTCCGCAGTCCTAATGCTGGTTATGGAGGGAACGTATCCATATTTACTCCCTCGATACTTGACTCGATAAATCTAACCGTCCGTAGATGATGAATTATGGTCATAAAGAGAGTGGTTTTTCCTGGTAGGTTCCAGCCATTTCATAAAGGGCACTTGTATGTTGTTAAGAAATTATTGGAAGAATATGATGAAGTAGTAATTGTTATTGGTTCTGCTCAAGAGGGATTCACTTGTGCAAATCCCTTTACTGCTAGTGAGAGATTTGAAATGATACACAAGGCACTGGAATATGAAGGTATTAAAAGAGAACGATATTGGATAGTACCAGTGCCGGATCTTAATAAGCCTCTTGCATGGACATCTTATGTTATATCAATGGTGCCACATGTAGAAGCAGTGGCTTCGGGAAACCCTCATGTCCTCTACCTATTCGAGTGGTTTGGGTTGAAAACTATAGAAGTAGATTTGATATTTCCAGAGAAATATTGTGGAACAAGAATTAGGGAATTGATGTGTAGAGGAGATGAATGGAGGAAATATGTTCCAGAACCCGTTTCTAAATATATTGATGAAATAGGCGGAGTTGAGCGTGTGAGGCGATTGTGTCATGACAAACGTTATTGAAATAGATGGTAGTATGGGTGAAGGTGGAGGACAAATACTAAGGTATAGTCTAGGATTCTCAGCCGTTACTCTAAAACCTGTTCGTGTAATTAATATTAGGGCTAAGAGGAAAAACCCAGGTCTTAGGCCACAGCATCTAACAGCTATTAATGCATTAAAAACTATAACAGATGCGGTTGTTGAAGGAGCATATGTTGGTAGTAGGGAGATATATTTCGAGCCACGTACTAGGAGAAGTGGAAACTATGTATTCAATATAGGAACTGCTGGTAGTGTTACATTAGTACTGCAAGCGATACTTCCAGCATTGTTATTTAGCAAAGGTAGAAGCAGAGTTGAAATTATTGGCGGAACAGATGTTCCATGGAGTCCCCCAATTGATTATATGAGGTATGTGTTTAGTCATAATCTAGGATTATTCGGTATAAATATTAACATACAGCTTTTGAGGCGTGGACATTATCCTAAAGGTGGTGGTAGGATAGTTGTTGATATAGAGCCTATTAGGGACCATATTAACCCAATAAACTATGTAGACTCCGAGGGAATCGTAGAGGTAAAGGGTATTAGCCACGCAGTTAAGCTTCCTCGACATGTTGCTGAAAGACAAGCCAGGAGCGCAGTATCTCTAATTGAAAAGGTGCTGGGTATAAAACCATCTATAGAAATAGAATCTTATCTACCTGACCGTGATCCGCATCTAGGACCTGGTAGTGGTATAGTATTATACGCTTTAACGAAAGTAGGAACAATGCTTGGGAGCGATTCCTTGGGAGCAAAGGGGAAAAGAGCCGAGATTGTAGGAGAGGAAGCAGCTAAGAAACTTATCGAAGAAATTAAGAGTGGTGCGGCGTTTGATAGGCATATGGGCGATATGCTTATTCCATATATATTCTTAGCTAGAGGAACTAGTACTATAGGTGTATCAGTATTAACTAACCACACAGTTACAGCGATCATGGTTTCTAAAAAGTTCTTGCCAGAAGCCGAAGTGGATATTAGTGGGGAAATAGGCGAGAGAGCAAAGATAAGGATTATAGGGGTTGGATTTTCTCCATAAGTTTATCGATGAGTGTCTTCTTAAGTTTTTCAAGATTGGTGCCTTTTTCAGCTGAAATAGGTAATGGTTTTATACCAATTACTTTTTCTAAATAATTAATTCTGTCAATCAATAAATCATTTGG
>JAGHDU010000060.1 GCA_021159785.1 Staphylothermus sp.
ATTAGGAGTTGATTATAAAGAGGCGCTTTTTTGTAAAAATTGTATCAATGCGATCAAGAATTATATATCTAATACGAAGTAGGCTTTCCATCCTTCTTCGTTCTTTATAATCCTCATCATATGATAAGTCACTGCCTTCACTTCAACTTTGGGTTCATATTTACTAGGATCAAATTTGTCTCCAATACATTCTCCCTCAACCGTATACGATAATTCGTTTTCATCTGTTCTCTCTATGTTTAACTCATGTACCTTGATTTCACCACACATGATGTTTTCACTATAATATAACGTGAGTAAATCTTCAAGCCATCTATATAACAAGCTTTCAAGATCAAATCCTTCACTCGTGACTTCTTTCTTTATCTTCCTTTCTAAGGAGGCCGTATCGGTCATTGATTCAAATAATGCTAACCCAGCATTTTCGTACAGAGTCAATAAATCAGAACCATATGCTACGATGTATATATCAGCTGTATGTTCTAAATAATCAAACTTCCCAGGTATACCACGTTCCACTATTTTCTCGGAGGAATCGTTATTCATATTATCCACCAATAAAAGATTTATTAATACCCTCTATAAATTAAGTGAATAATAAGCCATTAAAATAAGCTATTCTTACTGGTGGGCATTATGTCACACGGATTCGAACCTTATAGGGAATACATCGATAGAAGTTATACACCAGACCCAGAAAAGGACGTGATAGCGGTTTTTAGAATAAAACCAGCAAAAGGTTTTACTATTGAAGACGCTGCTGGCGCTGTAGCGGCGGAGAGTAGTACAGGAACATGGACTACTCTGTATCCATGGTATGATACGGAGAGAGTTAAGAGATTGTCTGGAAAGGCATATTATTTCAAAGACCTAGGCGATGGTTCATGGATTGTTCGAATAGCTTATCCCGTTGAATTATTTGAAAAAGGGAATTTACCAGGATTACTTGCCTCAATTGCGGGAAACGTTTTTGGTATGAAAAGAGTTGAAGGACTAAGGTTAGAAGACATATACTTACCAAAAGCATTTCTCGAAGACTTCAAAGGACCTGGAAAAGGTATAGATGGTGTTAAGAAGATCTTCGGAGTTACTAATAGACCGATTGTCGGCACTGTTCCAAAACCTAAAGTTGGATATTCACCAGAAGAGGTGGAAAAACTAGCTTACGAGATATTAGTTGGAGGAATGGATTACATCAAAGACGATGAAAACCTCACTAGCCCTAGCTATTGTAAATTTGAGAAAAGAGCCGAAGCAATAATGAGAGCAATCGATAAAGCTGAGAAAGAAACTGGAGAAAGAAAAGTATGGTTTGCCAACGTTACAAGTGACATAAGAGAGATTGAGAAAAGAATGAAACTTGTAGCAGATTACGGAAATCCATATATCATGGTTGATGTAGTTGTCACTGGATGGGGAGCTCTAAACTATATACGTGACCTCGCCGAGGAATATGGACTAGCTATTCATGCTCATAGAGCAATGCATGCAGCATTTACACGCAATCCCTACCACGGTATTTCAATGTACGTCCTAGCTAAATTATGCAGAATAATCGGCGTTGATCAATTACATATAGGAACAGCTGGCGTAGGAAAACTCGAAGGCGGCAAGATCGATGTAATTAGATATGCGAGGATTCTGAGAGAAAAACACTTCAAACCAGACCCAGACGATGTATTTCATTTAGAACAAAACATGTATCATATAAAACCAGCTATGCCAGTATCGTCAGGAGGATTACACCCAGGAAACCTCCCCGGCGTTATTGAGGCTTTAGGAACAGATTTAGTGATCCAAGTAGGTGGTGGAGTACTGGGACATCCCGATGGACCACGTGCTGGCGCAATAGCAGTAAGACAAGCACTTGATGCGATAATTAAGAAAATACCATTAGATGAATACGCTAAAACACATAAAGAACTAGCAAGAGCCCTCGAGAAATGGGGTTTCGCTAAACCCATATAAAGACGTATTAGAAGAAGGATTTAGTTAGAAAAACCTTAATTGCTTTTTATTCATTTCTTAATAAATCCTACTATTAAGCCCAAGATAAAACCTATACTTACTGGTCCTACAGTGAGAACACCGAGAGTCAACAACACATTCTTAACTATAGGTATCACGTCCTTAAGTCCTTCATAATACTTATAAATTGTTTCTTCTATGCTTCCACCAAGACTCCATGCATTGAGAATCGCGCCAAGCACTAATATTCCGATAAAAGCCAATATATATCTGAATACTTTTACTGAAAAGTATCCTAGAGCAAAACCTAGTAAAATTTGTATTACTATCGAGATAACAACGAACGGGTTCGATGTAGCAGCAGATATTATTTCTTGAAGAACATCTGCCGTATTATTAGTCGCTTCTATGATGCTATAACTAATTAATGCATTTCCTACTCCAAACATTTCTTACCACCTTACATAAAATACTTAATTCATCAACCTAAGTACTATTATTGAAAAACTATTATAAAATGCTTAATAGTAAGCATCATTAGACAACATAACAGTAGTTATTTACAAATATTATTCGATTGTTAACATATTAAACCAATTCTGTTTAAAAAGAATAACTTTATAAATAACTAAATTAACAGTATAATAATGGTGATTAACATGAAAAAATTCGCCGAATTATTATATAGCCCAGAGTCTGCTACAGGAGAAGCTATTAGCAAAGTAGAATCACATGCACCAAAAATCATAGCACCTGATAAGGTAAAGGCAAACGAGGAGTTTAAGATAAAAATTAGCGTTGGACCTCATCCCAATACCCTCGAGCATTCGATAAGAAGAATAGAAATATACA
>JAGHDU010000039.1 GCA_021159785.1 Staphylothermus sp.
ATTTACAAAAATTAGGAGTAATAATGATCCCTATGGAGGAAGCGATACGTAAATACCCTGATCTAGTTAAGAAGTATTTCTCCAAAATAGTAAGCCCGATGGAGCACAAATTCACTGCATTACATTATGCATTATGGAGCGGCGGCGTCTTCGTGTACGTACCCAAGAGAGTAAAAGTACCATATCCCGTAGAAGCATTCTTCTACGTAGGGAGAGAACTAGAAGGACAATTCGAACACACCCTACTCGTTGTTGATGAAGACGCAGAAATATCATTTATTGAAGGATGTAGCGCACCCAGATTCAAGAAGTATAGCTTCCACGATGGAGCAGTAGAGCTATATGCACATAAGAACTCTAAAATAACCTTCGTGACTGTGCAGAACTGGAGTAGAAACATCATAAACTTCAATAATAAGAGAGCAATAGCAGAAGAAAAAGCCCATGTAGAATGGCTTGAAGGAAGCATCGGCAGCAAATACACCGTTACATATCCATCAACAATACTTAGAGGAGAAGGAGCAAGCACTAACAGCATCGTAGTAGGTATATCGAATGGACCATACATAAAAGACACGGGATCAAAAGCCATACATGCAGCCCCCAATACTAACAGCAAAATAGTATCCAAGAGCATAAGCAGCAGAGGAGGAATCAACATCTATAGAGGACTAGTACATGTACAAAAACAAGCCCATAACTCCCTAAGCTACGTACAATGTGATAACCTAGTCTTAGACGATGAAAGCAAAGCATATACATATCCAATAATACATATTGAGAACAAAACCGCAGAAATAGGACACGAAGCCACCACTGGAAGAATAGATGAAAACCAACTATTCTACCTACAAACACGTGGATTATCCGAAGGACAAGCCAAGAGCATGATCGTCCTCGGCTTTATACGAGACATATTCAAAGGCCTACCGATGGAATACGTAGTCATGCTTAGCAGAGTTGTACAACTAGAATTCGAGAAATACGGAGGTGTGGGTTAAACATGATCAGTAGACAAATACTTGAGGAACCATACCAGATCCACGGCGATTCTCCAACAATAAAGTCATACGTATTATGGGAACTATACGATAAATACATAACAAAACTCATCAAAAACGAGATCAAAATAGGCGGAGTATCCGGGATCCAAAACGAAGACTACGACATAATACTAGACGGTGACGAACTAATAGTAAACAATCAATCAATAACAGTAAAACAATCATCACCAATAGGCATAATTCACCCAGAGAAAGATAAACTAACAAAACTACACTACCACCTAATAAACGGTAAAACATTTAGAGCAACACTAGAAAGCGGAGAATTCTCTATACTATCATCAATACCCTCTGAAGAAGCCATCATACCACAACACTTGGCACTCGACATAAAAGGAAATACAACCCTCAAAATAGTAATAGATGGCGAATCCTCGAAAGCTTACCGTAGCTTATTCGTAGAAATAAACATTCATACCAACTCACACCTAGACTTATTGATAATCCTAAAAGAAAACAACATAGAAGCACCATCGAACATAGATATAGGGATCAGGCTCGAAAAATACACCCATCTAAACATGCTGAACCTATTAAGACCGGGTAAAATGACTAGATATAATTCAACAATAATTCTCGATGGAGAATATAGTGAAGCATATTCTAGAGGAATAGCTTTGCTGAAGAACAATAATAGAATTGACCATACAATGAACCTAGTTAATAGAGCAAGAGAGACTTATTCAAATTACTTATTCACCGGAATAGCAATGAATGAATCAGTAATAGCTCAAAGAGGACTCGGAAAAATAACAAGCAAAGCATACGGGTCTGGAGTAGAATACTATAGTGAAGCATTGATTATGGACACAAATGCTAAAGCATATCTACAACTAAGGCTAGAAATCGATACCGGTAATGTCTCTATAGCTAAACACGCTGCCAAAAACGTACACATATTACCTGAACAAATATTCTATCTGCAAAGCCGTGGAATAAGCAAAAGCGATGCTGAAAAATTAATAATTATAGGATATCTAACTAAACAAATACCACTGCACAAATACAAGGGACAAATATTATCAGAGATTCTAGATTACTTGAATAATACTAATTGAGCAACGTTTTTCTAAACAAGAGATACCTAATAGTTTACATATTATAACCAAATTGTTTACGTTTTTATCTAATAAGACATATTAATTTTAACGTTTATAAATAGTATTTGAATAATTAGGGTATTCTTGACTAGGTGATCATAAATGGTTAGACCTATGACTGCAGATGCTCTTAGATCTGCTTTTGGCGGTGAATCAATGGCTCACATGAGGTATCTTGTCTTTGCCGACATAGCTGAAAGAGAAGGATTCCCTAGTGTTGCCAGACTTTTTAGAGCAATAGCATATGCCGAACAAGTACACGCTACAAACCACTTCAAAATACTCAGCGAGGAAAAAGGAGACTACAAAGTAGTTGCTGGAGCCCTTTTTGGACCAGGTAACACGTCAAAGAACTTGGAACTAGCTATTATGGGTGAAGAATTCGAAGTAAATGAAATGTATCCAGCATATATAGAGATCGCTAAATCACAAGGAGAGCAAGCAGCAGTTAGATCATTTAATTGGGCTCTAGAGGCAGAGAAAATACATGCAAAACTATTCAGTGAAGCAAAGAAATATGTGGATCAAGGCAAGGATTGGCCTCTTGAAGGAAAAGTATGGATCTGTCCAGTATGTGGATATACACACGTTGGAAAAGAAGCTCCTGAGAAATGCCCAGTATGTGGAGCACTTGGAAAAATGTTTAGAGCTTTCTAAACCCAGACTTTTTAACTCATCACTCTATCACATATGATTTATTCTTGAAAAATAGGTTGGAGCGACTACGAGTATTTGATTAGACAAGATAATGGGATGGCGTTGATTTTGAATAAATACTTGCCAATACTAATGTTACTAATACTATCCCCGGCAATACCTGAGTTGCTAACTGGTAGCACTCCATATTGGTTGTTTATAAACCCATTTATTATGATCACTCTCATAGTCATTTACGGGTTCCCAGCTCTATTATATAGAGAATATATTGTTAGAAACAAGCTACCTTACCATAAACTATTATTTCTAGGATTAGCCCAAGGCATACTTATAGAGGGAATAGCCGTCAATACGTTCTATAGTACAAATACAGAGAAACTAGGATACTTCGCAACATATGGAAGATTCTATGGAATTAATTGGCCCTGGGCATTTTATCTCACAATATTTCATAGTATATGGAGTGTATATACTCCGATAATGCTAACAGAAGCTCTTTTCCCCCAAATACGTAAGAGTAGTCTTATTAATTTAAATCATAAAAAAGCCTTTGTATTCATAGCCTTGATCTCCATTGTTACAATCCTTTTCCAGTTCGATAAAGAAACATATCATCCAAACCCATTATACCAGTTAATGTCCCTCATCTTGATATTGATTATATTAAGAATTGGAACTATTAGAACGCCTCTGATTAAGTATTTACCAAAGACATCCTATCCGAAAAGAGCAGTATTATTAGTGCTCTATCCGATCTTATTTATACTATTGGAGTTATTCATACTTGCCCAGTTCATACCACCAATACTACATATATTGATAGGGTTTCTAACATATTTGTTACTATATAATCTTGTTTCCAGACTCAAATTCAATGATCAGTATCTATTGTCGATCTACTTGACAATAGGACTATCAATAAATGGAATACTGATAGCATTAATTAGCCATAGATACTACATTATACTAAGCTCTCTAATTCTATCATTAGTAGCATTAATAGGGTATAAGAAAAATATTTCATCAATAAATATGCTAAAATAAGGATAATACAATATTCAAGATAAATTCTTTCTCTTAAAATATTCGAGTATTATTCCAATATATTTGAATATATCATAATTTATATTTCTTCTCGAGAGTATTCCCACCAAATATCTGAAGTTTATAGATATTAGAATCTCACTGCAAACATACAGAACTTTCTTATAACATTGTTATTTAAATATTTCGGCCTCAACTATTCCTTGCTCTTCTTTGATTATCTTCACTTTTGCACCATACTTACTAGCAACAATCTCTATGACTCCAATAGGAATCGATTTATTATCTGTAATTATCTTAATTCTATCACCTTTTTTCATAGCTTTCATCTTTTCATGTAATTGCACTAATGGATGTTCCGTACAACCGCGGGCTTTCACACGCATATCAATAATCTTATCACTCATGCTACACATCACCCATTTTCAGCTATACGTGCTAAGCCTCTATTATTCATGTAATACAATGTTTTTCAGGACATCAACAAATC
>JAGHDU010000062.1 GCA_021159785.1 Staphylothermus sp.
CCATTAATGAAGACTGCAAATACAACCATTATTAAGATGAATATTACAAGTATAGGAGGAGCTGGAAAATATAGACTCTATCTATTTGGTTGGTTTTACACTTCTAGTGATAAAGCAGTCATTGACTGGTATATCGACTATAGGGTTCCTAAGTCAAAACAAGCAACGTAGTCCATTGTGTTTTATTTAATCGCTTGATTAAAAAATTTAACAATATAATGAATGATTGTCTAAAGCTGTATTTAAACAGTCGTTAAAGATATATAATTCCTATAACAAATCATATACGTGAATCTAAATATAATGATTCTAAAGAGGATTGATTAATATGTCAATGACGAACAGAAAATACAGGGCGTTATTTATTGATGTAACCAATAAAAAGTATTGGGTAGAAGACTATGACATAGACGACGTAATGGGGCCCATCGAGCTAGGCGTAAAGCTTCACCTTGAAAGATATGCTTCATGGAAGAAACCAGTATATCACCCAGATAATGCACTGATTCTGGGTGCTGGTATATTAGCAGGTTCAAAACTATATGGAGGACATAGATTAGTAGCTGTTTTCAGAAGCCCATTGACTAGAGGATTACATGTAGCTGCTATGGGTGGTGCTGCTTATCAATTCAATGTAAATGCTGATGTAATAGTTATTGAAGGTAAATCAGATAAGCCACTTATATTAAAGATCTATGATCCCGGGGATGGAAATATAGAAGTAGAATTTCATGAAATCAGTGAAACAGAAGTAATAAACATATGGAGAGAGTACAATGGGCTTAAAGGAGTATATGCTCTACAAGAATACCTTTCGGAGCAATTCAAAGAATTCTATGAGGAAACAAATGGTAGATCAGTACTGACAGGACCCGCAGCAAAATATACGAGTCTGGGAGCACTGGTCTCGATAACACTAGTTAAAGGCAAAATAGACTGGGGTAGCGAGGAATATGCTGCTAGAGGTGGGCCTGGAAGCGTTCTTTACAGAGCACATGGTGTAGTAGCCATTGTATATGGAGGTAAATATGATAGAACAAAGAAGTTCCCACCAGAACTAGTCGATACAAGCAAAATAAACAAGTTATTCACTGAATTAACAGGTAAATCCTATATTACAATGGTTATAGAATCTGGTACAAAATACAGGTTTGATCCTAAACGCAATACTGGTGGAACACTGGGTGGAAACTATCCATCACTCAAGATATATACTCCAATGTTTAACTGGAACATGATCTATTTACCAGTTGAACTCAGAGAAAAACTCCACGAGCTCATAATGAAGCATATATGGGAACCATTCAATAAGGAAGCTATAGAAACCAAGTCATGGAAGACATGTGGTGAAGCATGTCCATTAGCGTGTAAAAAAGTTAGACTAGGCAAATACAAATCAGACTATGAACCATACGAAGGATTTGGTCCATTTATAGGAGTCTTTGACATCCATGAGGCACAGAAAGCCGTAGAACTCGCAGACGCCTATGGATTCGATGCAATTGAGACAGGACAAGTCGTTGGCTTTGTATTTGATGCACTAGAAAAAGGATTACTTCGTCCAGAAGAAGTCGGACTTGCTAGAAAACCAGTATTTGATCCACACGAGTTCAAATTAGAAGATAGTAGAATCAATGCAGAACTAGCAGTACAAATACTTGAAAACCTCGCATGGGGCAAAAACCCATTATTGAAACTTATTGGAGAAAAAGGCCTTAGATCAGCAGCTAAGATATTAGACATATTATACGAGGACAGAGTAAGAAGCATAGGAACAAGATTCTCAGATCTACTAGTATATGCCTCGTTCGGTGAGGAGGGACATATTACACCGAACTACTACTGGACGCCAGGAATGGTTGCACCTCTACCAGTCCTTGGAAGATACTGGACCCTATACAAAGGAACATTCCTTGACCCAGAACAATTCGCAGAGAAAAGCTTCACAAGAGCAATCAAAGAAATGTGGAGCGATAACGGAGGCTTCTGTAGATTCCATCGTGGATGGCTTGAAAAGACACTTGATAAGATCCTCGAAAGATTCTACGGAATCAAAAACTTAGATGAAAGATATAAAGCAGTATATCGAAAGATCATGGAATACCAAGATTTAGCAAGTGCAAGACCATCCTATTGGGACTCCAAGAAAATAATAGACTATTTAGCTAATGCAGCTAAAGAATATGGTAACGAAGAATGGGCATCAAAATTCGCAATAAATAAAGAAAAAGCCGCCATGGAATGGTGGACTAAATTCTATAAGAAACTAAATGAACTTATCTCAACCTAAAAATGAAGTTATTAATACAATATTGTTTTTATAATATTTTTATCAATTCATAATCACTCAGTTCTACAATTTACCTAGGTTTCCTAAGATTATGATCGTATTACATCATTTTGATTCTATGCTAGATATAACTATAATTCAATTTATTAGATGTAAATAATTATAGATTGTAAAAATTACAATGAGTGATAAAATATTGAAGAAAGTCTTAATAATCACAAGTAGAAAAGCCTATCCAATACTTCAAGAGGCTATTAATGAATTAAAACAACAAATAGTTGGAGAATACGCGATTGATGTCAAGGAATTACCTATAGATGTCATATCCTTAGCAACTAGCGAGTTTTTAGAGTATCATTTTGAAAAGCTTTATTTATCGAGCTATGATTATGTTATAGTCCCTGGCACGGTAAAACATGATTTTCGACAATTATCTGAGAAAAGAGGTGTTAAAATAGTAAAATCTCCTTCAAGGATCTCATTGTTAAAGACAATGTTTCTAATTGGGCTAGACAAATTCTCCCCAAGTATCCCAGGAGACGATATAATTAGAAAGCATTTGATAACACTTCTCGATAAAGCACGTTCATTTTATTTAAGTAAATCAAAGGGAATCAAGGTTGGGGATCTTATTGTTCCCTATCATCCGCCACCTTTTGTAATTGGATTTTATCTTAACCATAAATGGTCAAGCAAATGGTTAAAGAAATATATTCAAAAACATAGACCCGATATATTATACATCTCCAATGAATCATATGAACAGATATTAGACAATAATGATCTAGACAATTACATTTTAGCCATTCCACCGGAGCTGGTCAGATTAGAAGAAATAAGTGATAGAGCAAAGATACTATATGGATTATCTTCTAGCCAGATTCGCGACTATATAGATTCTAGTTATATTTTGCAAGTCAATATCAACGACCCCGCAGAAATAAGAGAAATAATGGAACAATGGGGAGAGCCTACGAATATTATATTCAACTTGGTAATAACTAGTTGGAAGAATATTCTTGAAATGTTATATAAAGCAAAGCATTATGATAAAGCAGTTCTATCGACATGGATAACAAGTATTTCTTCACTATATGACCTTGATAGTCATTCTCTACATGCTTTCCTAATGGAATTATTTAGAGAAGCAGGAATAAGTCTTGTAGTTGTTGCAGAATTCGAAGAAAAACTATTCTGGAGCTTGAGAGAAGTCCTGTTATCAAGAGACTTATTAACTCTCTCTAGCTACTTGGATATAGAGCCAAGGGATCTCGGCTTAGACTTACTGTATATTAAAGACAAAGAATATTACGATATCGACTTAGGACGTGCCGATAGAGTGATAATTGCAGAAAACGAAACTGCTAAGCAACAAAGGTATAATATCGATCCATTAGGGATCTTCAAGATCAAAGTAAATCACAGTGAAGAATGTATTGAAGCAATGTATATTGGTAGGAAAGGAAGGATACTTATAAAAGGTAAAAGCGAGGAAAGCATCCGAGAAATAATTCTTAGAGAAAAGCTAGTGTCATCTATGAGTCACGCATTTTATTTGGGAAAGGAACTCGGGAAAGCTGAGGAGGCATTAAGAATAGGTAAGAATTATGAACAAGAAAAACCATTGTTTAAGAAACCATATACAATTGACGAAGAGTAATTTTAGTTTGTC
>JAGHDU010000138.1 GCA_021159785.1 Staphylothermus sp.
ATGCATGTCTTTCTCGGTGAATTCTACTTTTATTCTCCTAACTTTTTCAACTAATCCTTCTAAGTCACCGATACCAAGTATTCTTGCTACAAATCTTGGTGGATGAAATACTTCGAGCTCATCAATTTTTTCTCCTGTACCAATGAATTTTATACGTGCACCCGTTGCTGCAACGGCTGATAATGCTCCTCCACCTTTTGCTGTACCATCGAGTTTCGTTATTATTATCGAACCTATAGGTGTAGCTTCGTGGAATTTTCTCGCGAGCTCATATGCTTGTTGACCTATAGAAGCATCAATTACTAATACGACTTCATCAGGGTTTATTCTATCAGCTATTTCTCTCATTTCTTTCAATAGGTCCTCTTCTCTGTGATGACGTCCCGCAGTATCAACTATTACTATGTCGAAACCTCTCTCGACATAGTTTCTTACACCATTCCACGCTATCTCGACGGCATTCTTATTATGTGGTTCACCGTATACTGGTACTCCTATTTTTTCACCAAGTTGTTTTAACTGATCATAAGCTGCTGGTCTATAAGTATCAGCTGTCACTAAGCCTACCTTATATCCTTCTAGTTTGTAGTAATATGCTAGTTTTGCGGCAGTTGTAGTCTTACCGCTACCCTGTAATCCTACTAGCAATATTATCCACGGCTTCTTTGGAGGTTTCACTGACGGTTTTTGCTCTCCACCAAATAGCTTAGTTAATTCTTCGTAAACAATAGTTGTAAACCATTCTCGTCTAGTGACTCCTGGTGGAGGTTCTTCTTTCAGAGCTCTTTCTCGGATAGTTTTAGTGATCTCGAAAACAAGTTTAACATTGACATCTGAACGAATGAGTTCTTTTTGAAGCTCTTTAATGAATTCTCGAACAGCTTTTTCATAATCACCTTTCCCGCTTAAAAACTTAGATAAAGCTTGACGTATTCCCTCTAACACCATTTATTCATAACACCTTTGCATGAATAGTGTTTAAGTTCAAATTATTCATTAATATTGTCTCGATACCATGTTTCTCAATAAAGTTTCACCCTTATATATAAAATCATAAATTCTTCAATTGCTCTGTTTCCTTAATTAACTAAGCATGAAATAATATAATGAGTATATGTGAGGAGAGGCGATTAATTTGGGGTATACGGCTGTTGTTCTCGTTGGTGGCGTTGGTTCGAGGTTGCGCCCGTTAACTCTTACACGCCCCAAACCCCTGATCCCACTAGTTGGTAAACCTTTAGTCGATAGAATTATTGAATGGTTACGTGGGCATGGATATACAAGATTCATTTTACCAGCTAAGTATCTGGGACGCATGATCGAAGACTACTACCGGGGAGTAAACGACGTAATTGTAAAAGTTGTTGATAGTAAGGATACAGCCGACGCTGTCAGATTAGTATCGGATCTTATTGGAAGTGAAGATAATATACTGATCTCCATGGGAGATGTTATTTGCAATGCTGATTTCAATGCTTTCATGAAGTATCATTTAGAACGTGGTGGAATAGCCTCAATAGCATTAAAGGAGGTGGATAATCCATTACATTATGGTGTAGTTATAATTGATGAAAATAGTAGAATAAAACATTTTGTTGAAAAACCTGCTTCGATAGAACTCTACGTTATAAGTCTAGCTTTTAGCAGAGTTTCTTCAAGATTTTCATCTAATTTGGTAAATACGGGATTCTATATTGTAAACAACGAAGTTTTGAAGATTATACGCGAGTATCCTTCTCTAATGGATTGGGGTAAACATGTTTTCCCATATCTAGTCGAGCAAGGATTTGATGTATATGGTTGGATAATGCCGCCATACACTTACTGGGAGGATCTTGGAAGACCTGAAAATTATGTAAAAGCAGTATACGATGTTCTCGATGGGAAAGTAAGTGGATATTATCCATTGGGAAAAATGATCAGAAAAGGTGTTTACATAGGTAATAACGCTGTTGTTGAAGGAAAAATAATTCCACCAGTATATATTGGCCCCGATTCCTTCGTCGATGATAGGTCTGTTGTTGGACCATATATATCTATTGAAGAAGGCTGTGAGATAAGGAATTCTAGATTATCATATAGTATTTTATGGGAGCATGTAGTAGTTCATAATAGTGAAATTATGGAATCAGTTATAATGAATAATGTTACCATTAACAGTGGTTGTAAGGTTTTATCTTCTATTATAGGGGCAAATGTCAATGTTCCCTCTAGTACAATGGTTTATGGTAAAATCATAGAACCAGTTCTTCAAATATGATTTGTGGGTGATTGTATGGGATACAAAATAATTAATGATAGGATAACAGGGGTTCCGAACTTAGAGTTTACTCCGGAAGATGCGTCAAATCTTGGCGCAATTATTGGATCATGGTATGGTGTTAATTCCATAGTAGTTAGTGGTAGGGATTACAATCCTTCTTCAAGAATGTTGAAGAGAGCCTTTATATCTGGGTTAATGAGTGTCGGTGTTGAGGTAATGGACTTTCATGAATCTGTTGCTGGTGAAATAGCGTACTCTATTAAGAGATTCGGGGCACGTGGAGGATTTATAGTAGTTAATAACTCTATATTAACTGATCATGTAATGTTTAAAATATTTACAAACCCTGGTATAGAACTCGTTGGTGATAAACTAACAAATATCCTTAATAAAAAAGAAATTAAGAGAGTTGATCCACATAATACTGGGTGGGTTTCTTACGCAGAATACATTCATCGATTATATATATCAGCGCTATCATCGTTCATAGCATATGACAGGATCATGGAGAAGAAATTTAAAGTAGTTGTGGATGTAAATCATGGTCCAGCCGACAAAATTATACCAGAACTATTTTCGCATCTTGGTATTGATTTCATATTAATAAATGCATCAAAACCAACTAAGAAAGAACAATATACATATCCCTATATCAACAATATCCGTGAAATATCAAACATTGTAAGATCTACAGATGCTGATATGGGTTTAATATTCAATAATGATGCTTCATCGTATCTATTATTAGATGAGAATGGCAAACCACTACTGCCAGAAGAGGTATTATTACTATAC
>JAGHDU010000018.1 GCA_021159785.1 Staphylothermus sp.
AGTAATACTCATTAATTATCCCCTATGTAAAGATTTTAATTAGCTTAACTAATATTTTCTCTTCAAATAGTCATTAAAGCAAATAGCAAGGAATCCTAAGCTAATGCTATATAGTAGTGCTGTAATGCGTAATGGTAGTTCAAGATCTATGTCTAGTAGCCATCCTCCGATAGCTCTCCCTATACCGGTTGGAATTTGTGAAGATAAATTCAGCATACTTGTAGCTATTCCTCTTTTGTCTCTCGGAACCAAACTTAATGCAAAAGCTGTATAGAGAGGATTGGCGACATTCATCAATATACTTCTAACTAAGTAAATTGTACTGGCAATGCTATAGTTGCTTACAGTTGTCATCGCTAATAATAATGGGATACTAGGCATTGTTATTAATAAGTACGTTTTTAAAGGTCCGCCATATTTATCTGCAATATTTGGTAACTTGATCATAATAAGAGCCATTGTGAGTTGTTGTAATCCAAATATACTCCCTATTTCGCCACTTGTAACATTATATTTTGCAGCAAAATAATAGCTAATATTATGAATAGACATAGCAGCACCTAAACCAATTAAAACGCTTGTAACAATTATACCATAGAATCTGCCGAGCTCCCTTAGGGCGAAGATTTTTCTCAGAACAAACTTCCTTTCTAACCCGTATACATTCTCTGCATTTAGTTTTCTTAGTTTTAGAGATATTATAATATTCACTAATGCGAGAAAGAACATGATTATAAAAGAATTCCTATACGCGTGGACGATATCTTCACTAAACTTTGTTGTCAATAGAATTGGTATCCATCCCATAAACGAGCCTAATGCACCTCCAAAAGACATAGCTGATCTTACATAACTGAATGCATAATGTAATACTTCATCTCGACCAATTCTTGAAGTATATACATCTAGACTAGTCATTAGTAATCCATTAGCTAAACCTTGGAGAACATATGCAGCTAACAATATTGGGAGATTCGGTATATATAACAAGAGAAAAACAATAGAGTATAGAACTGTTCCAAGGACAAGAACTATTTTCGAATCCTTTAAATCACTTAGAATGCCTGCAAGAATTATTGATATACTGGAAAACAAAACACTCGTTCCACCTAAAATACCAAATATTAATCCACTATATCCCAAGGTCTTCAAGTAGGGTCCTAAGACAGCCCAAGTAAATCCGAAGAATACTCCTTGGTTAAAACTCACCATCAACAGTTTAATGTCAATGCTCTCTAACTTCATCGTGCATGTCTCGTATACTGTTTTATTTAATTCGTTAGTTCACTGCTTTATTGCAGGGTCACAATCTAGTTAATCACTGAAAATAATTCTATATACTTGTCGATTAATTAGAAATTATACCGTGAAGTAAAATGGCCGATATAGTCTTTCTCGGAGCGGGTAGAGTAGGAGGTCTTGCTCTTAGATTATTCCTAAGAGACTTAGGCAATATGGGTAGATTTAATGTATTAGTTCTCGACAAAGTCGATCGTAATAAATTGGCAGAGGAACATGGTATAGAGTTCAGAAAAGTAGCAAATATAGAAGACATATTGGAAAACATAAAAGGAGCACAGCTTGTTGTAACAGCCCTTCCTTCAAGAATAGCTTTCGATATAATTAAAAAGATACTCGAGAGAGGTTACAATGTAGTTGATGTCTCCTTTATACCAGAGGATCCATACATGGTCGAAGACATAGTAAAGAACAAAAAAGTATTTTATATCGTAGATGCTGGGTTTGCCCCTGGCTACAGTAACTTAGTAGCAGGAAACTTTTACGAAAAACTAGACAGAAATATTGATTCATTAATCATTCGTGTAGGAGGAATACCAGTCGAACCAGTCCCTCCTATAGGATATATTGTCACTTGGAATCCGTTTGATCTTATTGAAGAATATACTAGATCTGCGAGAATAATCGAGAACGGCGCAATTAAACAAGTTGATCCATTATCGAAGATACATAGTGTAAAAATACCCGAATTAGGAGAATACGAAGGGTTCTATTCTGATGGACTAAGAACTCTTCTCAAAAACATAAATGCGAAAAACATGGCTGAAATAACTATACGTCACAAACAACACCTGTACATTATGAGAAAACTTCGTGACCTAGGCTTTTTCGATGATAAACCATTGCGTATCAATGATGTATCAATCCTTCCCCAAATATTTACTGCTAGAATATTCGAGGAAAAATTATCCATAGATGAAAGAGACATAGCGATAATGGAAGTAATTGCTAAGAATAAGGACAATGTCTATAGACACTTATCGTATCTTTATGGAGGAATTGATAAGCCGTTTGCTACGTCAATGTATACTGCCCTGGTATTTGCAAAAACAATAGATATAGCTTTACATAAACAATTAGATCCAGGAATACTGCCTCTAGAAAAACTCTGGATGTTCAAGGAAGAATATGATTCCTTCCTCAAGAAATACTTAGTTCTAAAGGAAATTATTACGTAAAAGCAAGATAATGAAAAAGATAATATTTTATTCTCATCGATTCTAAATTGTATAAACAGTGTATCTTTCTATTCGAGCTCGTTCTTGGCGGGGATAAGGTTATGGGAGATAAACTGTCTAATATAAAGGCTTTCCTTTATGGTTATGGGAACTTAATGGGACTAGGCTCAGTGTTAATAGTTCAATGGCTTCTATACTATTATTGTCCACCTGAAGATAGCGGACTAATCCCTCTAGCTCCTATGGTAGCTATGGGCGCTGTGATATTATTTGGAAGGATAATAGATGCTGTATCTGATCCTTTGATTGGTTATTGGAGTGATAAGACAGTAACTAGATGGGGGAGGAGAAAACCATTCATAGTAATAGGATTCATTCTTATGGCTTTAAGCCAGATATTGATATGGTTACCCATAGTCCATTACGAATCAATAATAAATGTCATATATGCAGGAATCCTTCTTGGTGTATTCTGGTTCGGATACACGGCTGCAATCGCTCCATACCTTGCATTATTGCCCGAGATTGCTACAAGTACCGAAGAAAGAGTTCGGTTATCAGCTTTTCAAGCTTTCTTTAGCCAAATATCGCTAGTAATAGGTGGTGTTATTGTACCAATTCTGTTAGGAATGATGGGCTTTCTAAATACATCGGTTGTACTAACAATAGTCGCGATAACTAGTATGCTTGCAGTTGTGTTAGCAATAAAGGAAAGAATTAGCTCTGGAGAAAAAATTGCTACAAAAATGAACCTCATAGAGGCTGTCAAAGCAACAGCAACGAACAATGTATTCATATATTATCTCATACCCACTGCTATCTTGGTCTTATCAACTACTATGTTGCAAATGGCTCTACCATATGTTGTAACTGTTTCCGCGGGACTGAATAAGGAAGATGTTGCATTCTTTTATTTCCCATTAATCATAGTATCAGTCATTACCCTACCCATATACAAGAAATTAACCGACAGAATGGGAAAGAAAAAATTATACATAATCGGAATGGGATTGTTCATAATACCAACCCTCCTCCTAGCTTTAACGGGATTAATACCTATCGATCCCAGAATATACTTACTAGTAACAGGAGTTATTGGAGGATTATTCATAACGCCACTTCTAATGTTGCCAAATGCTTTCATAGCTGATATCACTGACATAGATGAGGAAAAAACAGGATACAGACGTGAAGCAATATATTTTGGTACGCAGGGATTAATAACGAAAACTATGGCTGGATTAGCAGGTGTGTTAACTTCAGTGTTTTTAGAATTTCTAGGTTATAGTCAAGGTATGGATCTGGGAATAAGAGCTGTATATATATTTGGAGGACTAATACTAATACCCGCTATTCTGATATTTAGGAAATACCCATTAGTAAAATGAAGATTTTTTGAAAAACTGAATTCATCTTATTAATTTTTTCTCATAAATATAGTAGGTTTTGACTCTATAGAGCCCAGGGAGTCCAGCATAGAAAAATAGGTGTGTTGTCCACGGGATCTCAATTATAGGAGAACCATTTAGCTTTATTTTTTCAAGGCAATAATGCATTAATGCTTCACCGAGTCCGATACCTCTATGTTCTTTGGAGACACCTATTGGCCCAAATCTATGGAGAGCTAGTCCACTATAAACACTAAATCCTACAATTTCGTTGTTTTTAGTAGCTATTAATAAGCCTCCATATTCACTATTGTAGGCTATTTCTGCTTCAATGCTCCATGATAATCCAAATTTCTTCATTATCCATTCCTTGGATTTTGTTAGTGTTTCTTTATCAGAGACTTCGCGTATTTTGTAGCCCTTTTTACTGAGATTCTCGTTTAGCCAATAGTATCTCAGAGGCACATAGTATTGTTCTGCATCAAGATAATAATTAACAACTCTATCTATTACATCATAACCAGATTTTCTAATTATATCATCAATTAGCTCATAGTGTTTATTTAGACCGGGTACGATGTAATAAGGTGCATAACCATATAAACGGATCATGTTCTTTCCTTTAGAAAGCGCGTATTCTTCCAAGTATCCGAGCATATTCTTCAATAATTCTTCATATCTAGGAACCACACCTACAAGTTTTACCCATAGATAAGTCTCATATTTCTTCAAGTCTTTAGGTAAATTTTTGGGTTCAGCCAACCATAGGATTCCTAAGACTTCGTCTGTATCAATGTCTATGAACAGATTTATCTGCTCTGGCCCTGTAAACGGGTCCAACTCGATATTGTTTCTAACGAGATCCGGTGTTATGATATCATAGTACAGCATTGAATTAATTACATTCACTAGTTCCTTTATTGTTAATTCTCTTTCCTTGAGAGTGACAATGCTTACTTTCACATTTTCACCTAAAATGTAAAGCCATTTCTTCACTTCCAGGAACTTTTAGCATAGCATCTATAGTTTCTTCCGCTTGTTTAGTACTCTTGGTTCTAACATCGTAAAGTAGCCACTCCAATAGTATATCTCTTCCTCCCTCAAGAAATGCTTCTAGGGCCCATTCCATCCTCATGTATCTAGGATATAATACAAACTTAGTGATCATATTATTTGGTGGGGTTATACTTATTCTATGTATTCCTTTAGCATCTATCATAGCTGGAACCTCTACTGCTACATCATCTGGGATACCAGGGATTAATCCTTGATTTAGAATATTTACTTGATATTTTCTTGGCTTATCATTGACAATAGAATCTATTATGTTGACTATTTGTTCCCCGCTAGGTTTAGGAGGAAATACTTGTACTAACCTTATGGATGGATCAGACATTGCATCATATATTCTTTTTAACTGTAAATTAAGGTAACCAATATACATCATCCAGCCAATTTCAGAATCTGGCCCGCCTGTCGGACCATACCAATTCTTCTTCGTTTCAAGATTCCAATGATACTTCCAAGTACCTCCTCTTACTGTATCGCCTATAGGGAATAATCCATAGATATGATACATATCAACTGCAGCTGGCGATAACTGTATGTCAAATGGATCAGTTGTCGTTAACCTCCATCTCTCCCAGTACCTTTCGGCTTCTTCAGCGATCCATTTATCGATAAGGTCATATCCATTTTCATCGTTATATCTAAACTTTGTAAGCCATATTACATGATTAAATCCTACCATTTCAGCATCTACTTTACTAGGATCGAGGTGTAGTTCTTTTACGATCTTGTAAAATTCCATGTGACCGTGGCATAAACCAATTGTTTTAATCTTGCTCTTCCTATTGATAAGAGTTGTTAATTCAAAAACTGGGTTAGCGACATTTATAAACCATGCATTTGGCGCATATTCTTCAATATCCCTAACTATGTCCATGATGAGTTTGAATTGATAATAACCCCATATAGTATGATAATCACTAACCATATTCCACTCAATACTATTAATGCCTCTATAATATCCTTTCTTCTCAGTAGCTTCTCTAAGCATTTCATAGTATATGTGTCCTTTGGCCATGGCACTGTTAATGACAAAATCACTATCCTTTATAGCTTCAACGCGATCCATTGTTTTATAGAATTTAATATCCGCCCCGATTTCCTCAGCGTATCTTTTGGCAAAACCATATATGAGATCAAGTCTTTCCCTATTAATATCCATTAAGTATACATTACTACCCCATAGAGATTTATTTATGATTAAGTCAATGAGTACGCGGGAAGACCATACAGCAGAACCAGCTCCTATAAATGATATTTTAATTCCTTTACCCGAGTTTTCAGGAGGCATAGAGTTCCACTCATAACTGTTGTTAAAAACAAATATATCATATATTATATAAATATTAATCC
>JAGHDU010000057.1 GCA_021159785.1 Staphylothermus sp.
ATCTATAAGCGATGAAGAACCGTGTGAGGGCTGATGTGAAAGCATGAAGAACCCTCTCCTCTTATTAATAAAGCTATGGAAAATAAACAATAAATAATAGGTAGAGTTCTTGAACAGGATTTCGGGGTCCTTCCTAAGCCCAGAATCTCGATATAGAAACCGGGGAGTTTCGTTTGTAATTATCTACACTATTAGAAATCTATGCCCCCTTTGAAGAAGTTGTTATCTCAACGGCTTAGGAAATATAGCCAGTTAATTCTTTTAATAAGAGAGGTTTTTCTTCTAATACTATGTTGTATTTTGGTTTTCATTAGGAAGGCTTCTTTAATTGCTATCCTCCGGCGGAGGGTGGGAATATTGATATTTCGTCTCCGTCTTGTAGAGGTGTTTTGTATCCTTTTAGGAATTCTATTCTTCTGCCATTGATCATTATTATTGCTGGTATTCCTCTTTGTTCATATTCTTTTAGTGTTTTCTTTAGTTCCGGTAATTTATTTAGTACCTCTTCTATTGTTGGTTGGTATTCGAATTCAAGAATCTTTTGTTTCCATCCCATTTTTTCTATTAGTGTAGTGTATACGTGTACTTTTACTCTGTAAGGCATAAGGTATCCCTAGTATTATTATTTGTTAAAGAGGACATCTAACCATATCCCTTGAATATGGGCAGTGTGCACACGTTGGTGCATTGCCCCAGCAGTCTATTGTATTATCTAGAGTTAGTGTGCAATAATCTTGTAGGGGGCAGTCGAGACAGGATGGATAATCCATATAGTGGGTTTTGAATCTAAATAATACCTTTTTGCTAAGCCATATCTGTTTTAGAGATTCTTTTTTGAGATCCCCGAGGGCTACGGGTTTTATTTCTCGCTCTACGCCGTTTATTACGTTTTTCCAATTATATGCATAGTATATACATGGGGTAACTATACCATCTGATCTTATGAATAATGCATGTTTTCTTGCGAAAGGACATGCTCTCTCACTGTATGTAAGGTTGAAGTTTGGAAGACTTACATCTACTCCTGTATCTATGCTTATTCTTGCTACATCTAGTTTTACTTTTTCAACTTCTTCAACACATTTTTTATCCATGTAACATGCTAGGTCTTCTTCGATCTCACTCGTCAATGGTATAATGTTTGAGACAATCAATTTATAAGCACCGATCTTTTTGGCTAGCTTGATCATGTTCAATAAATTATTGTAGTTATACTTGTTTATTGTAAACTGTATGCTTACCTTAGGATATCCATGTGCTTCATTAATTTTCCTTTCTTTGAGTCTAAGTAAAGTCCTCAATAACTTTGCTAGATCACCCCCTATCCTTATTAGTCTATATACATCCTCGTGAGAAGCATCAATGCTAACTGTTATCTCGTCTAATTCTATTTCATAGAAGAAATTGAGATATTTGTCTAGAAAATAACCATTGGTATTTAGAAGAACTTCTAGATCAAGCTCTTTTGCTTTTTCGATAATGTCTCTAATATATGGATTAAGTAATGGTTCTCCCCATCCTGAGAAACTTATCTTTTTTACTCCTATAGTCTTTGCTTCTTCCAGTATCTTAAATGCAAGCGATCTATCCATATATCTATACTCTTTATTAATCCATCGTCTCCTGAAACAATATACACAGTCATAATTACAGTAAGTACTGAGCTCTATCATTAACTCCTTTGGCGCGGTTTCTGGATTAATTGATATTATCCAGTAATAGTCCTTGAAACCTTTTCCAAGAATATTCTTTGACATAATCATTTATCCTCCAATAATATTGTTTAACAATCTATATATACATATATTGCTTCATTAACATGTATATGAGTGGGAAAAATATATGAATTTTACCTACACGTACAGGTAGATTTATATCATTTATAGTAGAAGATATAATTAGGGGGATATTATCTTGCCAGGAGGTTATATGGGTAGAATTCTAAGAGTTAATCTGTGGTCTCAGAAGGTATATGTTGAGGAATTGCCTTCTGAGACTGTTCTCAGGAACTGGATTGGGGGCAGAGGATTAGGTGTATATCTTGCCTTAAAGGAAATCGATCCTAAAGCTGATCCACTTGGTCCTAGGAATAAATTATTCATTATGACGGGCCCTGTAACGGGTATTGCAGGCGTTCCTGAATCTGGTAGATGGTGTAGTGTTACAAAATCACCTTTAACAGATACAATACATGATAGCCAAAGTGGAGGCAAATTCGGCCCTGAACTAAAATTTGCCGGCTTCGACATTATCATTATCGAGGATGTTAGTGAGAAACCAGTATATTTATGGATACATGATGGTAAAGCTGAGTTAAGAGACGCTTCGCATCTCTGGGGCAAGGATGTATGGGACACAACTGATACAATACAAGAAGAACTAGCCTCTGAAATAGGTAAAGATGAAGCAAAACAAGTCAAAGTCTTGACAATCGGCCCTGCTGGAGAGAATCTTATTAGATTCGCAGCCCTCATGAACGATAAGACAAGAGCAGCTGGCAGAGGCGGTCATGGAGCAGTAATGGGTAGTAAGAAATTAAAAGCAATTGCTGTTAGAGGACATATGAAGCCCAAAGTAGCTAACCAAGAAAAACTCAGAGAAGTCATTAAGGATGTATCAACGAAACATAGGAAGAATCCTGTGACTTCTGAGGGATTACCAAAGCTTGGAACAGCTATACTCGTGAACATTATCAATAAGGCAGGTATATTCCCAACAAGAAACTTTAGAACGGGCGTATTCGAAGGGGCTGAGAAGATAAGCGGTGAAGCATTAGCAGAGAAGTATCTTGACAAAAAGAAGAGCCTTGAAGAATCTTGTTGGGGCTGTATGATCACTTGTGCTAGATACAGTAAGGTCACAAAGTCTCCATTCAGCGGTGAAGGTGGTGGACCCGAGTACGAGACTATATGGGCTTTTGGTGCACAAACAGGAACAGATGATCTTGAGGCAATTATAAAGGCTAATCACTTATGCAACCAATTAGGACTAGACACGATCACTATGGGCCATACAATAGGAACCTTAATGGAGCTAATCGAACTAGGTAAAGTCCCGCCCGAGAAACTGTATGGATTAAAAGCTAAATGGGGTACACCAGAAGCTATTGTAGAACTTGTATGGAGAACAGCATATAGAAGCGGAATCGGTGACGAATTAGCTGAAGGTTCTTGGAGACTTGCAAATAAGTATGGTGTACCAGAAGTATCCATGACTGTTAGGAAACAAGAACTACCAGCATATGATCCACGTGGTGCACAAGGTCATGGATTAGCATATGCTACAAGCAATCGTGGAGGATGCCACTTAAGAGCATACTTAATCTCACCAGAGGTTCTAGGTGTCCCGACTCTAGTAGATAGGTTTGAAACTAAGGGTAAGGCAAAACTGGTTAAAGAATTCCAGGATGTATTTGCCGTAATAGATTCTATGGTTGTATGTAAATTCAGTAGCTTTGCAATATGGGATGAAGACTATGCTAACATAATATCGGCAGTAACAGGTTGGGACTTTACAAAAGAAGAAGTCCACAAAGTAGGTGAAAGAATATACAACGCTGAGAGAGCATTTAACGTACTAAGCTTTGGAGACGGTATAGAATACGATACATTACCAAAGAGATTATTAGAAGAACCAATGCCGGAAGGACCATCGAAGGGACACGTCGTTAGACTTAATGAGATGTTGCCGGAATACTATAAGCTCCGTGGCTGGGTAAATGGTAGACCAACGAGAGCTAAACTAGAAAAATTAGGACTAAAGTGGCTTGCTGATAGACTGGAAGAAGAGGGATTATTGCCAGAGTAGCATCATGCCGCCCCCTCAAATACAATTTCAACAGCTTTTTTAACACCCTTAAACCATGCATCGGGGCCCTTATAGGGTATATGAATAACGTAATTTTTTCTCCTCAAATTATTTAGCAGATGCTCATTTCTACCAAGAACTACTGATATATCAGTGACTAAAAGCATAGGGAGATCATTGGCTCCATCCCCAACTCCAATAGTGATTACTTCATCGGATATGTGTTCTTTCCTGAGTAGGTCTAATACCGTTTTTGTAGCCAAGCCTTTATCATGTCTACCCGTTACAAGATAAATAATACCGCTTCCCGTAGATACGTTTAATCCTCTAGATTCTATCTTTTCTATTGTTTCTTGTAAGCGTTCATTCTTCTTTAACGGATGAAACAATGTAGAGAAATCCCTCATAAGGGCCTTCTCGGACAAGTATAGAGGCAGTCCTGTTAGTTCCGAGAAATGCTTTGGTGTTATATTCTTAAGCCATAATATTTCATCAGATGTGGATTCAATAATGTCTTTTATTTTCTTTTCAATAACATCTCTTCTTAGACCAAGTATTACGGAAAAATAATTATCTGTATCAATGGTTGTGTATCTCTCTAATGGAGCTTCCTTTACAAGGCTTTTATTCATGAATATTGTTGCACCATTTTCAACAATGAAGATTTCTTTTCCCCTTAGATTCCATTTATCAATATAATACTCAACTTCGTAGCGTGTCTTCGAAGTATTAAGGATAAGAATAAAGTCTTGTTTTTTAATAAAATTGATTGCTGGCAATGCTTGTCTGTAGTCATATGTTTTATCGAGTAGGCAACCATCCATGTCTGTCACAATAATTAATTTATATGTCCTATCGTCATTCAATATCTTACCCCATTCATTGTGAATATTGATATAGAGATGTTCATATAATACTTACTGTGTGGTGAGAGATTTATGAGAATAGAAATGCCGCGTTATATGGAGAGATTTGGTGCAGTAAAATTTTATGATATACAGAGAGTATTGGAACTAAGTGGTGGTAAAACTAGTGGTTTTGGTGGAGAAGTTCCTGGCACGATCAATATAAGTAGTAGTGATTTAGAAGAAATAGAAGCTAATATGGTCATAATTATTCCAGTAAAGAATGAAAACCCTAAGATCCTTGAAGGAGTGCTTAGTGGAATACCTCATGATGCTTTTGTCATCGTAGTTTCCAATAGTAGGCGCGAACCAATTGATAGGTATAGAATTGAACTAGATACATTA
>JAGHDU010000174.1 GCA_021159785.1 Staphylothermus sp.
AAGCAATATATTGGATAAAATGGCAGAAAAACTTGTAACACAAGTACCTAGCGGGAGGTGCTGTACAAAGCCTGTAAAATGCGTAGGCGAGTTACACTCTCTGGATGAATTAATGGAAGCCCTCAACACATGCCGGATAGTAGTAGTTAATTTCTATTCAACATACTGTCCATACTGTCAAGCATTTCACCCAATATTTGACCACGTTGCCTCAAAGTATTGTGGAAATGCTGGTTTCCATAGATTAAATATAGATTATAGTCCCGAAACAGCATGGAGACTAAATATCATGGGTACGCCAACAACACTGATATTTATCGATGGAAAAATTGCTGATGTAATATATGGTTACACATACTTGGATATTCTGGAGAAACGTGTAATTGCGGCATTATCAAAAGCTAACTGCATCGAAGCTAACTAGACACTAAATTTTATTTCATGAATTCCATAGCAAATAGATATTCGTATTCAAATAAATAAAGAGGACCAATTTCGTTGAGAAGTTTTCTTAACCATACATTGATGAAAAATATTCGAGACACCTATAATGATTTAAACTTTCTAAACGTTACCTATTATTCTTTCAACCAAAAACAATAATGTAATCATTAAACGATGAAGCTTGTTCTTACTAATATAAAGCGATTCTTGTTATACACGGTAAACTATTAATACTTGTTCGATTGTCGTAGGTTAACCCAAATTATTTAGAGGGATAATAGTATGAAGGGCCAAAAACTCATATTCCTTGTATTGTTATCATTGTTCATATTACAAGTAATTCCTATAAGCATGGCAATCGCTGAGTCCACTGAGTCCAAGTATAAATGGGTATTTATGGTCTACATGGATGCTGATAACAACTTGGAAAAAGCTGGTATATCTGACTTTAACGAAATGGAGATGGCTGGTTCGACAGACGATGTAGCAATTGTTGTTATGATTGATAGAATTCCAGGATATGATTCTAGTAATGGTAACTGGACAACATCTCGTATTTATCTTGTACAACACGATACCGATCCAGATACCATTAATTCATTGCTATTAGTTGATCTCGGAGAACAGAACATGGGTGACCCATCAACACTTGTCTATTTCGTGAAATATACTGTAACGAAGTTTCCATCAGAAAACTATGCATTAGTGATCTGGGACCACGGAAATGCATGGAGAAGTAAATCATTTGGATTAAAGGGTGTTGCATGGGATGAAACTAATGGTGATGACTACTTAACCGAGCAAGAACTAGTGTGGGCTTTCGAGCAAATAACCAGTATGGGAATACACTTAGACCTCATAGGTTTTGATGTATGTCTACTGGGAATGGTTGAAACAGTATATGATTTTGCTAGAGGAGGATATGCCGATGTAATGGTTGCATCCCAAGATTACGAACCCTTGGATGGATGGTACTATACCCCGTTTCTCCAAGAACTCATCGCTAACCCGGATATGACTCCTCATGAACTCGGTGCAAGAATAGTTGAGGCGTTCAAAACATTCTATACCATTATTTACCCACTAGATTACCCAACACTAGCAGCTATCGATCTACAAGTATTCTATAACAAGGTCGTACCAAATCTAGATCTAACATCGCTTTATCTCCTATACCAAGTCTACTTCTCACCTGATCTAGCTAATGTTATAGACAGCATAAGAAATGAAGTGGATAAAACTGGTGAGGGAGAATTTGTAGATGTATATCACTTCTTGGAAAAAGTAATGACTACTAATGATTGGTTGCCAAACTACGATCCACGCCCATATGCAAATAGAACTCTAAATGCATTAAGAGAAGCAATATTAGCTTCATGGGCATCAACATCTCATCCAAAAGCACATGGTTTATCAATATACCTACCACCCACAGTTGATTGGTATCTCGAAGAAAGATACTGGTACTTCAGGCAAACATTCTTCCCAACAGAAACCTTCTGGGGCTTATTCCTAGACTACTACTTCAGAACATTTAAACCAACTGAAGAGTTCAAGATCCAAATAACAACACCACCAACGGTTAATGTTGGTGAAAAAGACTATGCATTAATAATAACAACATTTGGCAACACAAAGGTCGAACCTGATTACTTATCAGTATCCATGATGTCAACTAGTGGAGAATTACAGCCATTAAATTACACAGAGGTAGATATAGGTACTTTTATAGCGGAGATACCTCCACAAAATACAACCACGACAATATTTATAGTAGCAGATACTGGTTACTGGTTCATTGAAAGAACTACATCAGCATCAACCAAGGTAACAAACACAACACAAGCAATTGAAGAATTAGCTGATGAAATAAAGTCAAATACAGAGAGTATTACTGACTATATTGATACAAAAAGCTCAGAGATCAGAGCAGATATTCTGGATACTAGAAACGACTTAACAACAATGTTCAATAATCTAAATGGATTGCTAGAGGGACTAAGAACAGCATTACAGGAATTAAACTATACAGTAACAGAAATTAGAGGAGAAGTATTGACTATAAAGACTTCAACAGGTGAAATTAAAGCGAACTTATCAGATATTGGTGCTGTTATTGCTGAAATCAAAGGAGACATGGTAAATATTAGAACAATTCTAGGAGAATTAAACGTATCATTAAATGATATATTGAACAAAATAGAAGTTGTAAATGATAACATAGTTAAGATCAACACGAGCCTTAGGACAATTTATGGAGAAATAGTTGAAATAGACAATAACGTTGCCGTAATTAAAACCGATCTCGGTACAATAAAAATCGCTACAGACAATATACAAGGATTATCCGAAGAATTAGTATCAAGCTTCGATGAAACTAAGTCTACATTACTCAACTTAAACTATGCTCTACTGGGAATAACGACAGTAATACTAATCC
>JAGHDU010000201.1 GCA_021159785.1 Staphylothermus sp.
AGCTTGTCTACATTATCCAGTATATTTTCTGGGTTCTCTTCGAGAAACAAGTCGATAATTCTTTCAATATCTTTTCCTTTTTCTCTCGGAATTCCACGTCTTCGTTCGGGTGGGCAAATTTTATCCAATGTATCAGGATTTACAAGATATACTGGTATATCAGATGTCACGGGATAAGTCCATGTATTAGAGACACAGTATAGCTGAATTTTCGAAGAAACTTCTATTGAGCTATCAATATTACGCAAAATCCTAAGATTAGAACTCATAATGGACACCATTTCTATAATTATCATTAATATAACAACTAATAGAAATAATATGACTTACTCTCATAATTCTTGACACAATAAGAAGTCCTCATACTTAATCCGAAAATCGAGCCAATAGACATTAATTTACTACAATGCTATATACTTTTAGAGAAAACTATTAAAACACGGATTCTAGTAACAACTTTTCATACTACTTTTGCGGTTTTCAATTCCATACTATAATATCCTCCTATACCTGCAATTCTCACTATTGCTATTATTCTACAACTCAAGATCTAAATATCGAGTGTTATATACTATAAGCAATATAAAAGAATCGAAGAAGTATCTTTCAATTTTTATGTATTGTTTCACTGTTTTCAATACAATCCTTTCTAATGAGAAATGTTACTATATGAGGTTAATATTTATGTCTATCAGCATCGGGTCAGCTATATTGGTAGATCTTTGAGTGTTATTACATTTTTCCTTCTAGGAGAGTTCCTTGCAACAATATATATTTCGGTACTGTAGTTTCTTAACGGTGTTTTTTCTATCTTCTTGATTAGCTTGTATTGCTCTTTTTTAAGTTCTCTATCATCTAGATCGCTCCACTTGATCTCGTAAATTAGGGCTTTCTTCATGTTGCGAGATAGTATTACTAGATCTATTTCGATACCCTTATACATGTATCTACCGATAACTGTATCCGGGGTATTTAATCTAGATAGATGTCTCTCTAGTATGTATCTATAAACTATCTCTTCATAAACCTCGCTTGTGAATACATCTATTTCTTCGAGTATGTATTCTATTACTTTATCGAAGCAACCTGCTTCAATGAGATGGATCTTTGGCTCAATTAATTTAAACCATACACGTAGTATTGGGTCTTTTACACGATACAATCCTTTACGTGAGAATAATGGTTTAACATATTCTATGTATCCTAGATCTACTAGTATCTTCAAATACTTAGGTAAATGCGTTTTTGGAATACCTGTGTAATCAGATATACTTGATAACCTGTTATAGCCATAAGCTATAGCAGATACGATTGAGTAATACGTTTCTGGATTACGGAATTCTTCTCGAAATAATAGATGAGGTTCATCATATATTGGTGAATACTTTGACCCAAATAGTTTCTCAACCACCTCGCGGAGACTCCTTGATCCATAAATGTATGCTAAATAATATGGTAGTCCACCTACTAGACTATATATTCTAACACGATCAGCTTTGTCTTCCACATTTATGAATTCCTTAATATACCATGGACTAAGTTCTTCTATCTTTA
This sequence comes from Staphylothermus sp., assembly GCA_021159785.1. GTDB lineage: Archaea > Thermoproteota > Thermoprotei_A > Sulfolobales > Desulfurococcaceae > JAGHDU01. The sequence goes on from JAGHDU010000201.1 coordinate 1,555, forward strand.
AACTAGCCGTTCTCCTACCATACAATGGACTACCGCTACCTAGGATATCTCTATACATTACACCCACCAAGCTACCGGAGACAACAATTATGTACTTAGTATTTTGGAGAACATGGTCAACGAAATACTGTAGTTCGCCAAGTACTCTAGAACTACGACGAACCCAATACGTGAATTCGTCAAGTACAATGATTAATCGTTTATCATGGATCCTTGCTAAATGCTCCAATAAAGTATCTAAACCAGTAAATCTTACCCTATCAAATCCATCTATTCCTAATTGATCAGTAACCGCTTTAGAGATCCTAGATAAGTTAACTTCATCACTAGCCGGCAGGCATTGAACATATACATGAGGCTTATCCTTAATCCACTCCATAAGTAATCGAGTTTTACCAATACGGCGTCTACCATAAATAATTACAAATCCCGGTATACCAGTACTCCAAATATCCTCTAATAATCTAATCTCATCTACTCTATCAATAAACCTAACATACAAATAGTAACACCCAGAGTATAATACCCTAAGTGTTACTATCTACCCTAACCATTTTAAACATAACATAAATACAGTTTCTATATATCTTGTCCTAGATCAGAAACTATGAATATTTTGAATATTACCTCCAATTTAGTATATCCCATGAATTTCATGGGGATCATTAAGAGTAAAGCTTATATACCTTATTTATGGTTTTCCCTAACCAATCAGGGAAAAATACTCGATCACTTGTCTATAAACCCATATCTCTGATACCATATACTATACCTGTATCAAGAACTAATACCAAACACATCACATCTAATACTCAGCAACAAAGATAGATACAGCGCCAGAACCACAACCGATCTCCAAAAACACGCCCCTAGGCCTAAACACGTTGCTCAACGCATCTATTATCAAACCAGTAGACACAGTATAAACAGGATTAAACACACCCTCAGGCACAAACAAAACCAAGCCCCTATAACGAAAAAACCTTACAAACCTAGGCAACAACCTATGCGAAAACCACAACACCCCCCTAATAACAATACTCCCCAACACACCCAACACACAATCACCAAAACCACTACATAACACTATAATCCAACCCACAAAAACAATCTTTCAATTCTTTGTATGTTGTTACACTGGTCGAAGTTTGGTGTGTCTGGTTTTTTCTTTGTCGAATCTTGTATTTTAGCGTTTTTGTGTTTAACTAGGTATTATAGGTCTTCAACATGTTTTCTATAAGTTGTTTAGTTTCGGTTAAGTAGTAGGGGTTTGTATAAAGAAGAGATCTTCGATTACCATGTCATTAAGGCAAATATATTTTAAAAGATTAATCCTTGTGCATTAAATCAGGAATCGTTTTAATAGTAATTGA
>JAGHDU010000002.1 GCA_021159785.1 Staphylothermus sp.
CTTATACATAACTCATATATATTCTACAACTATTCCTTCTTGATTAGCATATTCCTCGATTATTTCACGGTGTTCTTTTCTAGTGCCTTTCTTCTCAATCACTATCGCTTCTGGACGTGGAATTGATTTATTAATCATTAAGTTTAATGTATCATAGCTCAAATATGCTAAAGCATATTTAGCCATTATGTGTCCATAACAATAATTCTCCTCAATTGCGTACTTTGTATGCTTCCACGGATAATGTCTTCCACCAACACCAGCTACTACTCTGCATTCATGTACAGGATTTTCTAAAAAACGTATAACAGCTAAACCAACTATTTCATGGTTTCTACGAATATGCCATTCATCTAATGAGCTACCAATTTCAATAAAACAGAGCGGTTTCTTATTTTCTGTTGGTCCATGATGAGTTGCTTCATAGCTTACCTCATACTCTTTATCGACACCACATTCTATACTTAATTTCCACAAGTTAAGTAAAAGCTTGTGAGAAACCACAGGATTTGCAATGCCTAGACTCCTAGGTTTACCTCCATATAGAGCTTCGTCACCAAAGTTACCAGTATGATGAACAGTATAACTCTTAACTTTTCTCGCACTAGAATGTCTGGATAACACTATATACTCTGTAACTTTCCCAGGTAGGCGTTCATCTAAGTACTCGAGATAAATTGTTTCGTCTTTGAACCCAGCTAGTATAAAATCCTTACCCTCAAAACATTCTTCTGAATTCAGACATGAACTGCTTTTTTCTAACCCATAATATTCTCTTATATAATCTGCAATACCTTTACCCGCTGGGTCGTTAACACTATATACTAAACCAAAATACTTGTTCATTCACAACACCTCGTATAACTAAGCAATAAGACATAGTCATAGAGGAAATAATATTTTCGACTACGTATATAGTTAAACTCTCGACAAGCATAGAATGAATTATGGGTTCCAAGGCATTGAACATGGATAGAGAAGTTAACTATACTGTATGGAGAAAGAGAAAAATCGAGTTTTGGAATAGGATCTGGGAGGATCTAGAAATAGGTTACTTGGACAAAGACTTACTCGGACTACTGGTATTGTTCAACATGGATAAGAACATTCATACACTGAGTAGTTGTAGTGGCAGAATAGTTATAGCGGATTCAACATATCCGTGGAGTAGAGAGGAAACAAGCGTTGTTTTCAAAAAACATTTACCTATAACAACCGAGGAACTCATCGAAGTTTTAACAAAACCATCAGTTAGACGTATGTGGATCAATGTAACAGGTCCAATAATCCACTTATCTACAACTAGTTTCGATTATGGATTAAAGATCCTCACACTAGCTAGGGAGGCAGGATTCAAACACAGTGGTATATTATCATTTAATACAGATAAAGGATATGTTCTCGAACTAACAACCGGTGTTAGATTATCTAACTTACTCAAAGAAGGAAACAAGATCTACATTAATGAAAAACAACTGGAAAATTTCGTTGCAATTATAAATGAAGTCCTTATTCATGGTAAGAAGCTCCTTTTAAGACTATACAATACAGCGAAAAAAGTTGTCCCAATACATGAGGATGAAGAGATAATGAAGTTTATTGAGGATAAAGGTATAGACACTGAATCTATCAATCCGTGGAAAATATTGTCACAATATATTAATCAAATCACTTATAATATATGATCTCAGCTTGTTCAATCAATTCTCGCACATCATTAGTTGTTACCAATAACCATTCTCGCAGCAATTCGAGATCGTTTACATCTGCACTAGTCTCTGGTTTATCTGGTCTAAGCTTACACCCACTCACATCCCTAGCTAATTTCGAAAAACCAAGCTTTTCAGCTTCTTCAATTATTTCAAGTTTGTCTTTGAAAATAAGTGGCCTATATAATGGTTCATCAACTAGTTTTGAAAGAACATATAAATTATTACCAGTTTGTGAAGCAACTTGCCCTATAGCCTCACCCGTTACTATCCCCTTACATCCCTCGCGCTTCGATATTATACTAGCTATTCTATACATATTTGCCTTACAAGCTAAACACTTCAACCGAGCGGGAAGATTAGAAGTACTTTTAACGAGAAAAGAACCTATATCGTTAACAATATATGCTTTCAAATAATCCCAAGGAACCCAATCATAAATATATTTTAACGATTCATAAAACCTTTCAATAGCTTTCTTTGACCAATATGGATTCATATTAATAAATACAACAACAACTCTAACTCCTCTTTTCAAAGCATACCATGTTGCTAGAGCAGAATCTATACCGCCAGAAGAGAGTGAAACCATACATCCTTCAACACCATATGGTAAACCACCATATCCTTTGTAAACTATGTCTGTGATGAAGGCTTTACCAGACCTAACCTCGACAAAATAAGTTTTAGCTGGGTTATTTAGATCGATACGTACACCATAGTTGTCAACTAGGTAAGAAGCAAGAATTTTCTTGAAAACATTGGTTTTGTAACCAAATTCCCCTTGTACAACTAGACTAATACTTGAGGGTTTATCTTCTTCGATAAACTTGGATAAAACATCAACGACGTGATCTAGGTTATACTCTATTTCTTTTACTGGACTAATACTTGATATACCAAATATTCTGGCAACATCGTTTATAAGCACATCAGAAATACTATCTGGGTAAATAACTATTCTTGTATTTTCGAGAATTTCAACTGTTTTAAATCTGTGTTTCTTTTTCTCCAAAGTCTTAGTAATACTCTCCCTTAATCTGCTGAGCATAAAATTCCTAATAATAGATCCTCGTCGAACCATGAATTCACCAGGTCTAATAAGTATAGCGTTATAATTGTTTTTCAACACCATTATTTAATCACCAACTATAACCATAATGATGTATATTAAATAATGTGTTATGTATGTTATCATATTAAGTAATAAGTAGAAATTAGAGGTGTGTGGTTTTGAGCCAAAACCATGTATCCTATGAGGAATTCATGAAAATAGACCTTCGCGTAGGATACGTAAAAGAAGCTGAAAAGGTCAAGGGTAGCAAAAAATTATTGCGTCTTATAGTTGATTTAGGAGAGCTAGGAACACGCCAAATAATAGCAGGTCTTGGAGAATGGTACAGTCCCGAGGACCTAAAGGATAAGTATATTGTCGTAGTTGCCAACCTAAAACCTAAGAAGATATTTGGACTTCTTAGTGAAGGTATGTTATTAGCCGCTGATAGCGAAGAGAAACCAGTTCCTTTAACAGTTATGGAACCAGTTAAACCCGGAACAAAAATCAGGTAGTAAAAATTAAAGTATATTTATTTATTGTTTCTTAACCTTCTTTAAGTACCTCATGTATTCTAGCATTTTTGCCAAACTTACTACCGCTCTCTCTGCACTTGGATACGCTGGAACACCCTCTCTGTTTAAGAGCCTTATTGCTTCGAATGTATCTTTCCCACCAACGAATCCAGCAACCATTGGTTTACATTTGTTCCTATACGTGTTATTTACCTCAATTATTGCTTTAGCTAGTTCTATTGGGTCTAGAATGGCTGTTCTACAATATAGTACAACTATATTATCTACTTCATCTGATTCATATGCTACTTTTAGGGCTTCTACATAGTTTTCAGTCGATGCCTGTCCAGTCAAGTCTACTGGATTCTTGGGGCTTCCAAACCAAGGCATAGCCTTTCTTAATTTTTCTTTCAGCTCAGGACTTGGTTCTAATAATTTGACGCCATGATCCTCGGCTGCATCAGTTGCTAGGACTCCTACTCCTCCACCGTTGGTTATTATGATAGTGTTTTCGCCTTTGGGTATGGGTTGAGAAGCGAATGCTCTTGCCCAATCAAACATTTCTTCTGTTGTTAATGCTCTTATGATACCTGCTTGTTTGAAGGCAACATTATACACTTGATCACTCCCAGCTAAACTGCCTGTGTGGCTCGCCGCAGCCATAGCTCCTCTCTTACTTCTTCCAGCTTTAATAACTATGACCGGTTTCTTCATTGTTACTTTTTTCATTTCCTCAACAAACCTTCTACCACTCCCAGGCTTCAATCCTTCTAGATATATAGTTATGACCTTAGTATTCGGGTCTTCTGATAGGTACTTTGATACATCTACTACATCTATGTCTGCCATGTTACCCATGCTAACGATCGCTGATACTCCTATTTCTTCCATGACAGTCCATCCCATTAATGCTATTCCTAGAGCACCACTTTGTGAAATAAAGGCTATGGGTCCTTCTAATACCTCGTTGGGACCGAAAGTAGCGTTTAATTTAGCTGGTGTATATGCTATTCCAAAGATATTTGGTCCTAGAACCCTCATTCCATATTTATGAGCTATTTCAACAAGTTTTTTCTCAGCTTCATCATTTCCTACTTCGCTGAATCCAGAGGTTATTACTACTAAGACCTTAACTCCTTTCTTTCCACATTCTTCAGCAACCTGTAACACATATTGTGCTGGGACAACTATAATAGCCATATCAACTTCATCTGGTACATCTAGGATGGACTTGTAGGCTTTTATACCCATAATTTCTTCTGCTTTAGGGTTAATGGGGTATATTTTTCCTTTATATCCATATTCAATAATGTTTTTCATTAACGTATATCCTATTTTCCCAGGATGCCTGCTAGCACCAATAATAGCTATGCTTTTGGGTTTGAATAATGCTTCTAGGTTGTTTTTGTTACTCACTTTTAATCACCAATAAGCAAGTATCTGTCCCACGGATTGTCTATTGTATTCTATAAAGTAAAACACATTATTTCTGTTTATTAATGTTGATTTACAAAAACCTCTATAAAATATTTATTTTTTCATATATTCGTTTTACTTGAAATCATATGAATATTGTATAATAC
>JAGHDU010000045.1 GCA_021159785.1 Staphylothermus sp.
TATAAATCCTAATTATATAGGATTTTACGCATATAGTAATGAAACTACCGAACCTATTACTTCACGTTTTCAAGCCCTAATATCGTCAAGATATAATTACAACGATATCGAGAGTTTAATTGGGGAAAGCTATCTAGATATTGGAAAAATATACGTTATTGGACTACCTCCGGGATGGAATATAGAAATCTATGATTCAGGATATAATATGACGTATTCAGCTACGGCTGGAAGCAATAGTATTGCTTACATCGATGTTTCATCTACATTAATACTTGGAATCAATGGAACACTGTACTTCAACATAACGGATCAATACGGTAATCCTGTATACTCATTCTCAGATGATACTACTATACCTGGAGGAAGCATAATCCAAATATACATACCAATAGACGATCCCATGTCATCTATTATGGTTGGCCTCCACAATATTGCTGAAAGATGGTATTTTGTCTATAATCCGAATAGGGCCACTTATTCGCATGTAGATACATCAACTAATGCTGAAATAGGAGTACCTGTTATACTAGGTATAGGATTGTATAATGGTAAAGCATACTATTATATATGTGATCAAAACTACAGTCCAATGACCAATAATTCAGATAACCCGGTAACATTTCCAATTAATGGCCCTTATCGCATCGTTTTTGGATCAGCTAAATTTGAAATTGATAAGATCACTAACGATATAAGTACAAGTGGATTCTATTCATGGATTAGGGTAAGACCATTTGTTTATCCAGAGCCTAGTGTTGATCCATGGTATGAAGCAATTGAGTCGTTAACAATACCTAATCCAGCATCAATAGAGTATGAACTTGTCTCAGATTATATAGTATATGGTTCTACATTAATCGTTGATTTAGCAATGGTCTATCAAAATAATCAACCCATCTTAGTAATAATAGTAGAAGGGGAGAGGATTAGTTGAAAGTCATAGAATATATTCTTGCATTCATTGTTTTGATGTCTTTTATCCCATTATTTAATATAGCAATACACAGCTACTACGTAGTTAAGCCCGTAACGCCGACCACTTATGTAAAAGATATAGTAATGGATATTGCGGAGAAAACTATTAAACAAATGTATCTCAATGGAAATTTAACTCCCGAGATCATAGATCTCGATTCAGTAATAGCCGATAGCATTGATCCATATACAACGGAGAATTATGCTTATAGACTAGAAATCTTTTCAAACATAAGAGAAATAGATATTGATACATCCAATAACAGAATAATTGTGAAAGCACTTGATAATAGGAAATTAAACCTACTAATTATATATAATGATTTAACCCATGAATATATTACTCAACAAGCATCTATGTATAGGGATGATCTGTACTGGTATATAGTATCTGGTGAATCCCTCACTAAGAATGTAGACAATATTGATGTTATTATAGCTGTGCTTGAATCAAGAGCAAGCAAATATATTGGGTATTGGTTTAAATCACAGAACAATATTGGCTATGCATTAAATATTAATGGAGAACTTTACCTCGCAGTCGATAACTCTACATCATTTACGCCAATGGACTTCTATGGGAAGAAAATCCTTAATGCCATGCTTATTTCTTATAATAGTGCAACAGATACCTATAGAATCTATGATTACGAATATATAACGACTCATAAGAGTGGAGAAATACTTTATGATGAAAATAGTGAACAAGCGTTTTCAAGCACAATAGAGAACACAACTATAATAAGATACATAGGTGATTATGAGTTAAACACGAGCTATGAAGGGTACATATTATATCCTCTCTACGCCCTAGTATATACTTCATCCGGGAGCGAGTCTAGCTTACATGATCTAAGTATTTCGCCTCCAATATACAATGTATTAATGATTATACTTAGAGATGAAAACAATGTTGTATACATACCCGTTTATAGACAATCATACATTATAGGAGAACAATATGTTCCAAGCAAGGGTGTTACCTACTTAACTGGGTACATGAAGATCGGGATGTTTACATATAATTACGTATTAAGTGTCTGGAGGAGGTAACAAATTGAAGTCCCAAGGTGTACTTATATCAGCATATATAGCGACAGCAATTATCGTACTTGTTGTTACAGTTTTATTTCTGAGACTATATGCTTACACCAGTAGTTACCGCGTAGAGGAATATGGTGTCAATATTTTCGATATAATAAGATCTAGGCCTAAGTGGACTGCTGAGAGTCTAGCCAAAGAAATTATATTGGAGACTAATGCAAACTATGTAAAGATCAATATTGTTGTCTATGATCTATTAACGGAAGAAGATGTTGACCAGGACTATTATGAAATAAAAACAGTTGGTGTGGATATAGAGGAACTAATCTTAATGAAATATAACTATACAGTAACTAGTGATGCCTATATTTATGCCTACTATATAGAGGTTGGTTTTAGATGAAATCCGTACTCCCACTAATAATTGCTTTTGTCCTAATCGGTATGTTATCAATAGCTACGCTATACTATGTTACAGGAGTAATTACGTACAATACCAATATCTACATGAATCAAGCCTATGGAACCGAATGGAGAGCATTAGAGGAAGAAGTACGTTCAATACTATTAACTATTCTTAGAAAATACAGTTACTATGCTGTACAGCAGTTTAACACTACTTTTATGAATAACTATGAAGATGAAGGATTTCAAGAAAACCCGGATCCAGAGAGCCGAGTAACACGGAAAGTCATGGTAAGAACAGACCATAAGAAAACTACTATAATTAATGAATATGTAAAGTATAATTACGGTGATTTTTCAAGCACATATACCTATTGCTATGTAACGCACGATCCTAACAGTCTCTATGAACTGAATCTCGAGGGATACAGTGCTAGTAGAAACGACTATCTCGATGCCATCTATAGGGCTTCTATTGATGCATCCACAGTATTGACTGAATACACATATACCGTTATGAATAGATGGATAGATATACGTGAGGACTTAGGTTATAGGATCTATATCATTGATATAAACTCATACTTTAATACAACTCTTGCATCAAATCCATATAATGGATCCATAGGAACAACAAGAATGGGTACTAACGTTGTATTGGATGTTTATTCTCCATGGAGCGGGTATAAGAGAGTAAACGAGACCGTTGAGATATTATTCAAAGTAATCTTCAAAGAAGGATTTAGAAATGATACCAGTTTCTATTTACCAATCAGAGTATATGCATATATAAGCATTGGTAACGAAAACATTAGTTACATAATTGATCCAGACAATGTAACCACCATACTTTACAGCAAAATGTTTCACAGAATGAGCGAACTCGAATACATACCGGGAAACCTAGATAAAATAGTACTCGACAAAATAAAAGAATATTATTCAGGTGAAGGAGAAACCATTATCTACTATACATTCAATACACGTACAAATATTCCAGAATATGTTTTCAACAGCATCATATACAATATGTCACTAAGTGATCCAACATATGATGACGAGTTCAGAATACCATGTAGCGAAAAAGATTATCAAAAACTACCAAAACGCATACAAGAATTTCCCCCCAGACACACAATGACGTTCTTCATAGGAGGACTAGTATATGCAAACATAGATGGAATCTATGTCGTTACACCACTACAAATAGTATACTCATACCTATTCGACACACAACCACAAAACTACGACTGGTCATATAGTGATTACATAGTAGGAGACATAGGCCAAGTAA
>JAGHDU010000119.1 GCA_021159785.1 Staphylothermus sp.
ATATGAGAATGATCAAAGCCGAAAGGAATAGACTAACATTAATAGAGATCGAAACAGAGAATGTTCTAAGAAAAACAGATAAGATAATAGAAATTATAGAATCGAAATACTCAAGTGTATATAACAGTATTAATAGACTCATAGAGGATATTAACAGATACCTCGATACATTGGATCAATATACCATTATGTATCCCCCTCTAGGCGAGGGTATTTACTTTGTTCAATCATTCATTGTTGTTAACAATAAACGTATCAATATAGTGACTCCTCTAAATATAAAACGTGTATCAATTAACGGTGTTTTATCTTATAGGTACTATACCGAGATTAGAAATTATCTTCTTAGAAACAAGACTTTCAAAGAGAGCTTAAGGAAAGCAAAAATCAATGGAGAAATAGAAAAGTATAATCTGTTAAAAGACATAGACAAAAAAGGAATCAAAGAGACTCTAGAAGCAGTAAGGGAAAAGTATCCTTTGTTTTCATACCTTAATATCAACAAATTAAAATAAATCACCGAATACTTGAGGCTTTTCCATTTTGAGCAACAACGGGAAAAATTATTTAAATAAGAACATTATTGGATTGAGTCTAACAAGCCTTTTAACGGATATCTCTTCCGAATCAGTATATGCTGTCATTCCATTCTATATTAAGAGTTTAGGCTACGGACGTGAAATAATTGGATTAATAGATGGAGTCGGTGAACTAACGGCTAGTATTTTTAAGTATTTGAGCGGCTTTATAGCCCAACGTGTTGGAAGGTTGAAATTATTAACCGTTATTGGTTATTCATTATCTGCTTTCTCTAAACCTTTCTTTGCCTTAACCAAACACTGGTTAGAAATAATGATAATTAAAATCATTGATAGAATTGGTAAAGGAATTCGCACTTCCCCACGCGATACATTATTAGCTAGTAGCGCTAGTAAGGAGTTTAGAGGTAGAGCCTTTGGTCTCCATAGAGCATTAGATACTATAGGAGCAGCACTTGGTCCATTGATGGCAATTTTTCTACTAATGTATTTCAAATATGTAGGGGTTTTCTTATTCAGTATAATTCCAGGTTCATTGGCTGTCTTAATACTATTTTGTGTTGTCAAGGACATCGAGTATAAGCCTTCAAAGAAATCTTCCATAGAAGCTGAAAAATATGGGTTCGATTATTTGTTTTGGTTATTTATAACAAGTATTGTTATCGGCGGTTTAGCTGGGTATACTCAATCCTTTCTACTTATTAGATCCAACGAAATCGGTTGGAGTGAAGAGTTTTCAATCGCGTTTCTAGTTTTATCGAATTTGTTTTATGCTTCCTTAGCTTATCCCGTAGGATATATGAGCGATCTTATAGGAGGATATAAACTCTACCCACTTGTATTCGCTCTACAAAGTCTTGGTTCATTCTTTATTGTAGTAACTACGAATCACTATACACCAATTATATTTTTCCTTATATACGGTGCATATATGGCATTTCACGATACACTAATGAGGATCATGACCAGTACATATGTCAAAAAATACTTAAGAGCAAAAGCCTATGGAATCATGCACGGCTCTTATGGTTTATCAGCATTGCTAGGATACTACATAGTTGGAAGATTATATGATGTCTATGGATATAAAACAGCCTTTACGTACACGTCTCTAATGTCTATTTTAGGACTCATAATATCAATTGTTTTAATCTATAAAACGCATAGTAAGATACGAGGCTGAGAGGAATGGTTACAAGTCTTAAAGGTAGACATCTCTTAACAGTTGCAGATTTTACTAAGGAAGAAATATTATTCATGTTGGACACAGCCAGAATGCTCGAAGAGAGATACCTAGCTGGAGAAAGGATCATTCCATTATTACCTGGTAGACACTTAGGAATGATCTTTGAAAAACCAAGTACTAGAACAAGAGTGAGTTTCGAAACTGCTATGAGAGAACTAGGAGGGGATGCTCTTTACTTAGGATGGAAAGAACTCCAATTGGGTAGAGGCGAGACTATTGAGGATACAGCACGTGTTTTATCAAGATACGTTGATGGAATTATGGCACGTGTTTATGAACATGAAAAATTAGAAAAACTAGCAGAATATAGCCGCGTTCCAGTAATTAATGGTTTAAGTGATCTTCTACACCCATGTCAAGCGTTAACAGATGTTTACACCATATTTGAGAAAAAAGGAAACGATCTGAGAAAACTAAAAATAGTCTTCATCGGTGATGGAGGAGACAATGTATTGCATAGTTTAATGCTTACAATAGGTATTTTGGGTGGTAAAATAGTTATATCGTCACCCAAAGGATATGATCCAGATCCAAAGATTGTGAAATTATTTGAAGAAAAAGCTGTACCTAATGGTGGAGAATTTGAGATTATAAGAGACCCCATAGAAGCTGTTAAAGGAGCTGATGTTATTTATACTGATGTATGGGTAAGTATGGGACAAGAAAGGGAGAGAGAAAAGAGAATAAAAGATCTAGAGCCATATAGGGTAACCGTAGAGTTAATGAATTACGCGAAACAAGATGCCATATTCATGCATTGCCTACCAGCGCATAGGGGAGAAGAAGTAGTTGATGAAGTAATTGATGGTAAGTGGAGCGTTGTATGGGATCAAGCTGAGAACCGTAAACACGTACAAAAAGCAATACTTGCACTATTAATTCCATGAAAACTATATTATTATACCATTCATTGAAACAAATTAGATTTTTAAATGCTTAGCAAGTATTTTATCCATATAGCTTTATTACCAATGGTGTACGAGGAATGGCTAGGCAACTCTATGAACTCACCGATAAAATCTATAGATTCTTTGACAAAAAACCCATACTTAAAACATATTCAAAAATAATCACGTTAGTCATTCTGATCGTAGTAGGACTATACTTACGCGCATTACCTGCTTTAAACTATGGATTAGAACTCCATGCAAACGATCCATGGATAGAGTATTGGCAAGCAAACTATACCTATACACACGGGCCAGCATCCTGGTACAGTCTGACTAAGGAAAATCCAATTACACATATATTTTGGTATCCATGGGGGAGAGACTTTACCAGTTCAAGCTATCCCGGAACACCTATATGGACCGCGATAACTTATTACCTGGTATCCTTTACGGAATTAACAATCAAAGAATGGATTATTCTACAACCACTAATATTTGCCACAATAGCAATGATAGCTATCTACTTAGCGGCAAATGAGATCAGCAGAGGCAATACTTTTGCTTCGCTATTATCAGTGCTGATTTATGCAGTTGTCCCAGCAGCTAGTGATAGGAACATCATTGGATTTGTCGAGAAAGAGGGTATCGCGCTTGGATTCATCTTCTTATTCATCTATTTCTACTCAAAACTTACAAATTCATTAAAGAATAAAGCAAATGAAACAATTCTATTAAAGTATACTGTCTTATCAGCATTAACAATGGCCGCGATTGGCTGGTTCTGGGGAGGTTTCATATATGTATTTGGTAGCTTTGTATTATTCCTATTAATTTACCCATTAGTCGGAGCTAAAGAGATAAACAAAGAGTTCATGAAACACAGTCTACTGATCATAGTGTTATCACTGCTATTTGTAGCATTATCACCCGCGATCATTAAGAATATGGGTTTATATCCGTTCAGACTATCCATTGGTGCAATGTTACTAGGGCTACTAATATTCCCGGTATTATTCTATCTACTATATACAGAACATAGGAAATTAGGTTTGCATAAACCATTGCTTACACCGTTAAGATACTTCATGATATTAGTACTCGTTGCAATAGCAGGAGTAGTGCTTATATCATTAGGGATAGTCCAAATCGGCCCAAGATATGCGTGGGCTCTGGGCCTCCACTTCGTTGAAGCGCCCCCACTAGTACAAAGTGTAGAAGAACACCAGCCTGCTCTAGAAGCTAGTGGTGCTATAGGTGTTTTAGTGACATGGGGTACTGGACTAACATGGTTATTCTTCGCTTCACCATTAATAATGGCTATACTAGGAGCATTTTACCTATTATATAAGGGTGAGCCTGACAGAGTATATACAGCTGTTGCATTCCTAGTAGCCTTCTATGCATACATGAATGCCACATATTTTGAAGCTACAGCAGCTGCATACGGCTTACTAGTAGCAGGAGTCTTCGTGGGGTATCTTGCTTCGAAAATCATTCCTAGCAAAGAAGAAGTAATGCATTGGAGAAGTGGGAGAGTAAGGGTTTCTTCGAAAGCGGAATTTAGAACTATTGCGGGAATTTTATTAGTATTGGTATTGATAAACCTAGGATTCAGTGCTGCCTATACTTATGATACACATAGCAGAATGATTCCATCAATAATGGCTGGATATGCACCTCTCGGGACGAGAAACGATGCATGGTATAGATTGATCGATTTCATCAATGAAAATCTGAGTAAAGATTCAGTCATAATAACTTGGTGGGATTATGGATATCCGATAACAGTAAATACTCACAGAGCAACAGTAGCAGATGGTGCTACTCTAAACGGTACTCAGATATCTATTCTGGCAAAGATACTTACTGCAAAGAATAGTACGGAAGCAATTAATTTAATGAAAAAGCTTAGAGTACCTTTCAACAAGACATATATAATGACGTTCGATGTCTTTAGGTTCGTAAAGCAGGAAAATAACACATATGTTGTAGTACCCATAGTCACTAGAATAGGCAGCATAGTAGGTATGGTTGATATACCGAAGAGTATTTGGATGATAAGAATCGGTGGCAGAGATCCTGGTAATTACTTATACCTCTATGTTGCTGGACAAAACAATGTATTCATATCGCCTAGGTTCGATGATCCCGAAAACTTACCATTAATATATAAACTGTTAGTTGATGGAATACTCTATCTTAATGCCCTAGACAAGAACCATACATACTATTTCGCATGGTACACGGGTTCAGTTACAGAACTAAGCTACCAATATAACATTGTCAAGGAAAGACTCGGAATAAAGTATGAGGTTACTGTTACATCAACCAGAACAATATTGCCTATAGAGAGACCATTAGCAGATGACCCATACATTAAACCATATATGGTAATAGCAAGACCGTTCGAAGGATATTCTTCCGGAGATACGTCATTGGTCGAAGTAATAGTTCTTTATCAGGTAGTAATGCCTGGTAAATAAAACGTCTGTGTAGTAATTAATCCTTTTTCTTATAACTGTTTCTATAAACAATTATTTTCTAGGGTGTAGAGACATTGATATTTAGGCGTAGAAAGATTAACCCATATAAGGAGACTCTTTACGCCGTTTACCATGCTAAAAGCGGAATTAGTCGTATAGAGGCATTAATTGATAGAATAAATGCCCGTAGAAGAAAAATGCTTGAAATAGCTGCACAGCTAGAGATGAAGGGTGAAACATTTTTAGCCAAGAGATATGCAGCTGAGATAGCTAAATTAGATAAAATAAGTGCACGCCTGGCTGATTTAAAACTTGTTTTGGAGAAAATTATTCTAAGCCTTGAATATGCAATGACTGTACATAATTTCAAAGGAATAGCTAGTCAAGTATTATCTATTACAAAGGAGTTGAAGAAATTACCAGAGTCAACAATACCCGATCTGGGATTAGTTTTTGCTAATTTAGAAGTATCTTTAAGGAACTTAGAAGATCTTGACTACAACATACCCGACATAGAATTCAATTCGCCAGCAATGTCTGATGTTGATGCTGATCGAGTACTCCATGAAGCCAGAGAAATTGTTAAGAAGAAGCTCGAAACAGAACTTATATCCACAGAGGAATAACCTATAATTCTACGACGTATTGTTTCTTCTCTTTTAGAATAGCTATCTTAATGTTTAGTTTATCAATTATCTTATCAAGCCCACTTTGTCTGATTTTGTTTACCAAATTAGATGGAACTGTAATGATGTGTTCATGAAACTCCGTATTCAGTAATGACGAACCAATAGCGTATGCTAATGCCTTCATTTGTGTGGACGAATCTATAGATGGATCAATTACCCATACACCTATTTTCTTACCATTCATTTTAGCAATAATATCTGGTGCTAATGGTTTACGGTGATATCTATTTACATAAGCTTCATAACCTTTTGCATTAAGATCATCAATCACATGTGATAATACATACTTCCTAGTTGGTATAAACCTATGTTGTTCTAAGTATTTTTCCAGAGGACCGTGAGTTTCCGGATCATATAATGTATACCTACCTCTAGCAATTCTAAATAAGAATAACTTATCGGGATCCCTGTACCTGTCTTTGCTATTACTATTAACTGTTACTAAGTCTATCTCAAAGTCTAGACTGGTTTCTGGTCTACTAGGGTCTAGCTTTTTAGCGTATTTAGTAAGCTCCTTTCTAGTGAATGATGTTTTGCCCATTCTCATTAATTCTTCAGCAGCTTCCTTCAAGATCATCCAATTGGGTTTCTTATAGACATTCCCATTACTGAATTCCAAGACATTCCCCCCTCTTGAATTACAGTAAAAACTGGTATATATAAGTTAATGCTGGAGAGTAAGAAGAAACCAGAGTGGGAAAGAAAACAAGAAGGAAACAAGGGGGGTTAACTACTTGTTTTCTTCTCTAGTTTGTTTACCAAACATATAGCCAGTTCATGGATGGCTCTGGCTGCATCTGCCTCTGGATATGCCACGTAATAAGGTATGCCTTTGTCTAATGCTTCTCCTATAAAGGGATCTAGGGGGATTTTTGCCAGTAGCTCAGTATTGTATTTCTTTGCCAATTCTTCACCAGTACTTTTTCCCAGTAATTGGTATACTGTTCCGCACTTAGGACATTTGAAATAGCTCATGTTTTCAACTAATCCTAATAGTTTTACCCCATTGTTTATGACGAAATTAATTGCTTTAGCAACGATTACTTCCGACAAGATACTAGGGGCAGTAACTATTATTGCACCGTCTAAGTCGTTTATCACCTGTACCACAGTTATTGCTTCATCACCCGTGCCTGGAGGTAAGTCTACTATTAGAAAATCGTTTTCACCCCAATTCACCTTGGCTAATAGCTCTGTAATGGCTTTTGATACCAAGGGACCGCGCCAGACGATTGGTACATCTGGCGATTCCAACATCAAATTTGTAGCTACAACTTTTACGCCAAGAGGGCCAGGTGTCGGTTCTATTCCTTTCTCACTAGCATATAGTCTATGCCCATGCATACCTAGAACAGTAGGTATTGATGAACCATGGATATCAGCATCAAATAGGGACACTTTGTAACCCTCCTTAGCAAGCGCTAATGCTAGCATCGAAGATACAAAAGTTTTCCCAACACCACCTTTACCACTAAGAACAATTATTTTATGCCGTGTCTTACTTAGCCTCTCTCTAGCATCATTTATTAGTTTAAAGACAGATGTGAACTGTTTAGGTTGCTTATTTGGTTTTAGATTATAACCCATGAATACCACCATCGAATGCTCATATATTACCAAGATTGTATATGATTTTAAAACTAATGTCTACAAAACGAACAATTATTATTACTACATCAGTATATACATTAGAATATATTAAGACATTAAGATAAAGATACAGGCACTATACAATAAAATTAAGCCAAGAATATCCATTAGAGCTATGGAGGATGATATGGTGTGAACGAATGAACGAAGAAAAGCAGTATACTATTGTCTCTACTAAGGCTATAAAACAGCAAATATTTAGTATAACAATCCAATCCCTAGGTGGGTTTGTATCTACATTTATTTTTGGTATATATAGATTTTTCTTAATGAAGCATCCTTGGATTTTAGCAATAAATCCTCCCATGAAAGATCTACATGGTAATATCTATTCGAGTTTGTTATCTAGACTTAATAGTGGTTTACATATTGGCTTAATTAAACCTAGTATGAAGGATCGTGTTGTATTAAGTAATGTCTTAATAGTTTTGTTTACTCAAATGCTTTCCGGAATATTAATTATTTTCATTACCTGGCTAATAATTGGGGGAGATCTTTTATTTATCTTTGAAACCGTTATTCCTGCCATAGCCCTTATCTCTCTCCTGATGTATCCTTTCACATCATATTTCTCATTATATAGTTATAAGAAAGGATATGATCCAGAGAGCCTTTTGTTACCTGTAATAATGATGATTGCCGATATCGTAACAACTCCTGTTATAGTGGGTTATTCTCTAATTATTGAAACCATAATGAGTTTCTTACGTCATTTTCTATTCATAGTAGTTTTAGCATTTATTGTTTTGATAATGATTTTAGCATTTAGATTAAGAACTACTAAAACATTCAGGATTATTCATGAAAGTCAATTAATTTTAACAGCATGTGCATTATTCGATATCGGTGCAGGAACTGTATTTGCGTATAATATCAATTTATTAGTTAGTTATCCATTCATTTTGTTAACAGCACCAGTATTTAACGCAATAAGTGGCTCTATTGCATCTATTTATGCGGTTAGGCAAAACGTTTTGTACCACCTAGGACTCACTAGTTTAAAACCAAGCATTGAGAAGCTGAAATATATGCCCTATATGTACTTGGTAATGCTTTATGGTGCAGTACTTATTGGTTCAATAGGATATGCCCTATCTATGATAATAAGCAAAGAACTGCTTCTTCCTTTATGGTTAGGTATACTAATAGTAATAGTTGCTGGCACAATATCTGTTCCAATACTATGGATTCTCATCCAGTTATTGGCTTATCTGAGTTTCAAGATCGGTTTTGACCCAGATAATGTAATGGTACCACTCTTAACAAGCATTGTAGATTTCCTCGGTTCATTAATATATATTGGGATCGCACAATTGATAATTAGCTAATACTTTAATACATGATGAGGCGGGTGATTGTTGAATAAAATATGTAGTCAAGCACCTGGTAAAATAATACTGTTCGGAGAACATTTTGTTGTTAAAGGATGCCCTGCTCTAGTAACAGCCGTAAACTTGTATGCAAAAACATGTATAGAAGAAAGAATCGACAGTAAACACTATTTATACTCCAAACAATTAAACAAAAGAGTTGACCTAGACTCTGATCAAACGGATGAATGGGCTACATCTTTTAGAACTATATACCGAATAATATCTGAACAATATGGTAAACCAGAAGGGTTTAATGCAATATTAGATTCTGAAATACCTATGGCTGCCGGAATGGGTTCATCAGCTGCAACAGCAGTCTCATTCACTCACGCATTACTATCATTTATTGGGTATAAACCGAATAAGGAAAGAGTTAATAAAATTGCTTTTGAAGCAGAGAAAATTGTACATGTAAAGCCCAGCGGAGTAGATAATACCATAGCAGTATATGGTGGATTAATATATTACAAAAAGGGCGAAATTAAACAATTAAATATTGAATGGCCGGAGAAATACTCCTTAATAGTTGTTAATACTGGTATAAAAAGAAATACCGGGCTAGTCGTCAAAGAAGTTTTAGAAGGATATAATAGAAACCCCGAAATAATGGAAAAAATATATGAAGCCGCCTCTCTAATTACAGAAAAAGCACTAGAACACTTGATGAACAAAAACTATGAACGACTCGGAGAACTAATAAACATAAACCATGGACTACTAGTTGCAATCGGAGTTTCAATTCTCGAAACAGAGTTATTAGTCCATAAGCTCTTATCACTAGGCGCACTCGGAGCTAAAATAAGCGGTGCTGGAAGGGGTGGTATAGTTTACGGCTTAGTTAAAAGAGAGCAAGTTGGAGAAATGATCAGAACTATCAAAGATATGGGATATAATGCTTATGGATTGCAACCAGTTAAAGAGGGAGTACGGGAAATATAAATAGTGTTCTAGCTAAACAATTATGTCATGAGGGATGAAGAAACAAACCGTATGAAATAGATGATTAAACTCCCATGGGCTGACCGTATTGAATCCTGACATTTTAAGTATCAAACACATAAACTCAAAACAACTATTGTCAAAAATATATCCATAGAAAACAACAAAATTGAATGCATAGACGACAATTGTGGAAATAAGACTGATATCGTTATAGACGCATCTAATCATATCGTCATCCCCGGCTTTATAAATG
>JAGHDU010000216.1 GCA_021159785.1 Staphylothermus sp.
TACCTATACTGATAATTTCACTTATAATATTTTTCAATAATTTATCGTTATTAATTCTAATTGTTCTAAACAAGTTATTTTCTAAAGCATACTTCAACATTAACAAATGTTTGCATGTTAATTTTGTTTTTTTATTCATTACTTTTATCAAAAAGTTCTTACAACTACAATAGCTAAAAGGAATTATTATGTAGTCATGTCTTTCACCAACGTAGAAGTAGATAAAATAAATTCTATCCCCAATTTCAACTCTTACTATTTTTTTAAGACCAACTCTACTGACAATGCTTTTGTCTATGTTTTTATCTGAAAATGTCGTTACATATCTTTCAGTATCATTTACATCCATGTTTGATCAACAATAATCTTTCCTAGCCCAGAAAATAATTAAATGATTGGATGGGCCCGCGGGGATTTGAACCCCGGGTCACGGGGAGTTTCGCCCCCTTTCAGCGGCGGGATTCCTGAAGGGGTCCCGAACCCCGCATCCTAGTCCAAGCTAGACGACGGGCCCATCCCACAATAAGATTATTCTCTATTACGGGATGTTTTATTCTTTATCTCGTGAGGCCTTGTAGTTTATGATAATAACTTTTTCAAGTTTTCGTCAAAGGGTGGTTTCACTATACCTTTTTCTGTAATGATAGCAGTTACTAGATCTGGATCTGTTATATCAAATGCATAGTTAAGGGCTGGTACTTCTGGCAATGTAATATATCTGTCCATAACTCTTCGCACTTCATCAGGATTTCTCTCTTCTATCACCACATCATTTATTGATGACTCTAAATCGATGGTGCTTGTAGGCGCTGCAACATAGAATGGGGTGTTGTTCCTTTTCGCTGATAAGGCTATCATATAGGTTCCTATCTTATTAATAACATAACCTTCCTTGGTTATTCTATCAGCTCCCACGATGACTAGATCCACGAGACCTTTACGCATGACATAGCCAACCATGTTATCAGTGATTAAAGTAACAGGTATACCTTCTTTAACGAGTTCCCAAACAGTTAATCTAGCACCTTGAAGAACTGGGCGTGTTTCAGTGGCTATCACCTTTATTTTCTTACCCTTATACCATGCGACTCTCATAACCCCCTCGGCTGTACCAAATGCTGCTGTGGCAAGTGCACCAGCATTACAGTGTGTGAGAATGGTAGCATTATCTGGTACTAGTTGAGCACCGTATTCTCCTAGCCTAATATTGGACCATATATCTTCATCCATGATCTTTATGGCTTCTTCTTCTAGCTTGACCGAAACCTCCTTTACATCTAATCTTTTCTCAATAGAATCATGAATAATTCTTTTCATTCTTTTTAATGCCCAGAACAAGTTATGTGCCGTAGGCCTTGTATTCCATAGAATGTTCACAGCATTTTCTATCTCTCTAAAGAATTCTTCCCGATTAAGATTCGAGATTTTATATGCATAAGAAGCCACTGCAAGGGCTGCTGCAACTCCTATAGCAGGGGCTCCTCTGATCTCCATGTCAATAATGGCTTTGGCTACTCTACCTGGTTCTTTACTGCATATAATTTCTTCTTCGAAAGGCAATTTCTTTGTATTAACACAACATACCTCCTTAGAGGATTCATCCCACCAAACAGCTCTGATCTTTATTGGGTAAGGATAATTATTCAAATCTCACACTCTCCGATTTCGTAGCTATTATATTACTAGTTTTTATAATTGTGAATATAATATTATCTCCGTAGTAGATATAAATGCTTGTAGAAAACCAAATGCCTATGATATGGCTCGAAGCATAGTAATCGAGGATGAAAAATGAGTAATCCCATAGTAGTTTTCGATAATAACACATGCAAGGGATATGTAACAGAGTCTGAATTTATAAAAGAGCTAGATAAGAGATGGTTCGGCAGAAGTGAAGATTCAAAACTAGTACTTGACGTCGTCGAAATCGCATATCTCATTCTGAAAAATAGAATTGCACTTAAGGTTAATGATAAAATAATAGGAAGTTTTAATGAATTCATTGATGCATGTTATAATTGTTTAAAGGGATTCTTTTGGCCGAACCTCATAGTTTATAAAGATCTCCGTGATAGAGGCAGGAGGGTAAGGGTTATTTCAGATAACAAGTTCCTAATTAGAGATAAGCACGGCAATTTAAGAATAGTAATAGTACTAGAAGAAGGTTCTCTGAAAAAAGCTTCTAGTATTTATAACGATATTTTAACGGCTAACAACAATGGACTAGAATTAGTATATGCTATTGTAAGTCTCCAAGGAGACCTTACATACTACGAAGTTTCGCGAATAGAGCCGCGGAGGGATTAACGACTATGGACAAAGAAATACTTCAACCCCCCAGAGGAATGAGAGATCTTGTAGAGAAAGAAGCAGAACTTCACGAATACCTAAAAAGGAAGTTCCAAGAAGTTGCATTACTACATGGATTTAAACCAATAATAACCCCTACTGTAGAGTTCTTTAAACTATTTGAGGAAAAAAGCGGGGAAGAAATAAAAAAGTCTATGTATGTTTTCAAGGATAAGGCCAACAGAACTCTAGCTTTAAGACCAGAAGTTACTGCCAGTGTAGTGAGAGCATATTTAAGGCATTTACAAAGTAGTCCAAAACCACTCTATTTATACTATGTAGCACAATGTTTTAGATACGAGGAACCCCAACGTGGAAGATACAGAGAATTTTGGCAAGGAGGATTAGAGATCTTCGGAGATAAAAGTATAAATGCAGATATAGCAACAGCTACTACTGCTTCTAGGTACTTAGAAGAACTTGGAATCAACCATTATTACATAGTGGGAAACGTTGCATTATACCGTAGAATAATGGATTCATTCAACATACCACAAGAGATACAAGATCATGTATTGCATCTCATAGATAAAGAACAAATTGATAAAGCATTGAATGAACTAAAGGGGATCAATGACATAGCATCCGAAATCATAGGAGAACTATTAAATACTCCTCTAGAAGAACTCGAAGAATTCATAAATAAATACAAGAACATATTAGAAAAACACAGTAATCAGTTATTACTTGAGATTGAGAAAACGAAAGAATTCATTGATACATTGAACAACTTAGGTTATGAAGCAGTTTATAAACCAACACTTGTCAGAGGACTAGCATA
>JAGHDU010000004.1 GCA_021159785.1 Staphylothermus sp.
AATTTAAGTAATATATACTACAGTCTTCTAAGCATAGATGAGGAAACACTTCTTTCCGAAGAACATAGGAAAGTTCTACGAGATACGATCAATACGGTGTCGAAAATTCTATTATCATTGACTAAGTATAGACAATTAATGATCTATATCAAGAATGATCCCGAACAATATAGGGAAATATGCTTATACTCACATGACCAATTAAACGATATTACTCAAGACGCGGAACAGTTGCTCTTAAAACTAGCTAGGATGCTTCAAGACTTCAACAACTTAGGATCAGCAACGTGTAATCTGCACGCCTTTGGAAATACTATAAACAATGCATTATACAAAGAGACAAGTAATTCTAACAACCAAGGAGTTGGAAATAATCAACAAAACCAAACTACAGGTTCAGGAAGTGAAGCGGGAAGTGGAGCGGGTTATCATAACTTGACGGAGACGGATTAAAATTGGTGATCATATTCGAGAAGCCTTTCTTAGTAATCCTAATAGTTCCTATCGTTTTACTCTATGCTTTTATAATGAATAAGACATTGAAGAATAGAAAAATACTCAGTGACTCGCTCCATTATCCATCTAGCATATTAGTGAGGAAAATAATAGATGCATTGAAAATAATTGCACCAATACTAATTGTATTAGCATTAATGACACCTGTGTTAATACATGAATATCAAGTCACTGTTGATACTCCAGAAAAGCTAGTTAAATACTCAGGAGAATTACCAGCAAGATTCATATTTCTAGTAGATGTTTCGCCAAGTATGTACAGAGAGAATAGAATAGAACAAGCAATAAGTACGTGTAAGGCATTTCTCGAAAAACTAAATGTTTCAGACCAAGTAGTTATTGCCGTTTTTGGAGGTGAGGTGAAAGAAGTATTTAGAGGAGATCGTGACAATGCATTAAAGCTCATAGATAAAATCAAGGAGTATGAGATAAAATATACGTCTATATCAACAGCGCTTGGATGGGCACAGGGTTTAATCAAAGCATCTGGAATACCGGGAGTAGTTATTGTACTAACTGATGGAGCAAATAACTATGGCGGTGACCCAGTACAAGCAGCTTTAGCAATTAATGCCTCTGGGACACCAGTTGTATTTATCAAGACAGGAAACGTTCCACGCGGTATACCCTTCTTTAATAAATTATCAATCAGAGGAATATTAGTAATAGATAGCAGTGCATTAGATGAAGAGAGCTTAGAAATGATTGTTGAGAAAACAGTGATAGACTCAAAGCTCAACAGTCTTGTGAGTCATGGAAAGAACAAAATCAAGCTCTATAGGAAGGATTATGTACCAACGGTTATACTTTACTCATTAGCCATAGTCTCATTACTTCTCACGAGGATTGAAGGGGTATAGACATGATAGTTTTCGAGCGACCCGAAGCATTACTTGCGATCCCTATAATCTTGTTGTTATTTATAGTGCTAAAGGTCATGATAGGTAAAAAGCTCTATAAGAAAATACACATAGTAGAACATCCATTAATAGATCATATAGAACCAATTAATAGAGAATTCAGAAGAGAGAAAGCAATGGGAATAATAATAATTGATGTCGTCTCTCTTCTGTCCATAATACTATTGGTAATAGCGTTAGCATCTCCACTAAATCAATATACCATCGTACAACATATTGAGACGGAAAAGATAGGTAAACTAGAGATCAAGGTAAAACCGCCAGTCGTTATTATCCTTGATAATTCTGGAAGTATGGGAGGAGTGAAAATAGAGAAAGCTAAAGAAGCAGTATTATCGTTTATCGAAAAGATCGATAATAAACTCGATATTGGACTAATAGTATTCAACGATATCGTAGAAATAGCAATCCCACCCACATCAAATATTACCAAAACCAAGAGGATCATATCATATCTCGAGGCCGAGGGCGGCACAATGTATACTTATCCATTAAACATAGCATATCAATGGCTAAAACCTTACAGAGAATTCAATGTATCAGCCTATGTAGTTTTCGCTTCAGATGGTTTGCCAGCTGATAAAGAACAAGCATTATATTTGATTGATAAATACTCCGAAGAAAAAATTCCAATATATAGCATATTCATTGGTAATGAACAAGAAGGATACGCGTTCTTGAAACAAATGTCGGAACATACTGGAGGAGATGCTTTCTTAGCTAAACAAATAGACGAACTTGTTGACAAGTTCGAATATGTCGCTGAAGAGATCCTTAGCAAGGTAGAAACAAATGTAAGTGTTACACTATCTTATGATATAACCAAAACAGTTACTGAGAACCTCGCGGTTTATTTTGGTTTAGCTTCCCTATGCTTTATACTTATAGCTACCTTTCTGAGATTTTCAAGATACTATGTCACATTCTAGTTCTTTTCAATTTTCTAAGGATCTTATTTATAAATTCATAATTTTCTGGATTCCGCCTATAGTCATACAATAATGGTATAAGGATTATTGTAAAAGCAATAAGCCATCGTACAATTATTATTTCTGAGAAAGTGATTTTTGAAACAACACTAACGAATGGGACATGCTGAGTTTCAAACAGTTCATAAATGAGGAAACGCCTATAATCACTAAGAATTGTCGCTACTGTATAGTTACCCTTCAATTCCTCCTTTATAGCATCGGTTACTAGCATAAAAGCATACCGACTTGTTTTAAAGTGTGTAGTTAATCCACTTAGAACTGTGTTCTTTTTAACATATACTATGACTGCTGTGTAAACATAATTAGTTTTTATATCCTGTATGTTGATTTCGGCAGAAGCACCCTGCGGGATCTCTCTAAATTTATTGTTTTCAATAAATGATATTATTGAAGAAGCAACAATCCAATCAATGGAACCAATATAATGAGGTACTGGTGTATTGGCTCCGAAAACTATGATCTCGATTTTTTCAAAATTTCTGAATCTATTGACCAGGATTTTATTTTCTATTTTGAGGTAGTAAGTGTATATTTCAGTGCTAAGACCCTTATAGTTGTTGATTATGCCGTTAATATTGTCTATTATGTATATGAATACAGCTCTATTATCAGGTGCTACGGCAGATGCAGAATAGATAATAGACCCTCCAATGCCATACACACCTGACTGGGTTATAACGGGATTATAGTATAATATAACTGTCATCGACAAACCAACGACTATTATGGGGATAAGAAATAACAATGTAAAGTACTTCAACATGTCATTACACCTCTAAACGATGCTTAGCGTGGTTTAATATTAATATTAATGAAAAAACTGTTGTAACAATAGGCGGTATCAAAATAGTTGTCTCAGATAGATATATTGG
>JAGHDU010000167.1 GCA_021159785.1 Staphylothermus sp.
AGATTAAACTTAGTGTTGTTTGGCGATGAATTATCTGCAACGATATGGTCTCTAGCTGGTGCAGTTTTCTTAGCGACAGTATTCTATATAAAGATAAAATATCGAATTAATAGTTTATTCAAATTGTTTATTAGAGGATTACTAACTTTCTATGGGACATGGATAATAATATTTCTCATATTATATGACTCAATAGGTTAATTCTATTTCTTCCAAAATTTCCTTAGGGAGTCTTCCCTTGGTTAAGAACTCTACAAGACCGGGAGCAAGTAAGGGGTTTCCGTTTACAACTGGGTATCTAAATGGTAATTTTATGTATCCATTATCTGTATTAATGACTACACCATCTACGTATTTGTAACCATTCATTGATCTATTTCTATATAGATAGAAAACATAGTATGCAGCACCATCAATACTATACTGTCCTTTACCAATGTTCCTTTTCTCTACTTCAAGTAGTTTCGAACTCAGTAGCTTAGGTGTACGTTTTCTAGGTGGATAGTCGCCGAGTATTCCTCCTATTACAACATATTTAATATGATCAAGATCTTGAATAGTAAGCTCTTTATCAGCCCAAGGGTCTAGAATTACGGTTTCATTCGGTTTTATTATTCCATCGTTAATAATATCTACTATGCTCTCAGCATATACATATCCATATTTATTCAGAATACTATGATATCTGTGAGGAATATTAGTGTAAATAGTGTTTTCTTTACCGAAAATAAAAGAAACATGTCTATATTCTAGAAAAATCCATGGTCTAAGTTCATTCTCCAGATGTTCAATTACAACTTTTATTTGACGTTCTCTGTTGATCCTCTCTCGTGTAATCATTGTACTTTTCCCATAATTCTTTTCTGTAAGCTTCTAGTTGTTTTACTCTATATCCCATATACTCTGCCGCTGTTATGACTTTAATATTTCTGCCTTTATCTATATTTTTTCTGAGTTCTTCGAGATAAATCGAATAATTCCGATCTCTCATAAAATGGTGATCTAAAATGATTGTTGACGTGGTTGGTAATTTATTGGCTATTCTTACAAGGTTATTAAAGGCTTGTTCAATGTATTTATGGTCAATTTTTGTCCCAGCCATATATGTTGGTGGACCACTTATTATCAATAGATCAGGCTTTATTCTTATAATGTAATCTGTTGCTCGTTTTGAAATAGGTCCTTGTACATCACTAGCGTGGAGTACTTTGTAGTTATCTATATTTATCAAGACCATTATGACGTATCCAAGTCTTGTGCGTGGTTTTCCGTGAGGCATAGGAGTCGAGCCAAGGATTTTTATGTTATCTAAAGTGTATTCTTTATTGTCTATTATAGCAATCTTTTTTGCAAGATTCTTGACATTCATTTTATTTAAAAGGATATATGCTCTGATTTTCTGGCTTGGATTAATGTTTCTGATAGGATCTTTTAAGAAGATAACTTTGTCTCTATAGTATATTTCTTCTCCTCTGCGGTAAAGATAATGGTCTCTATGATAGTGGGTTATAATTGCAACATCTGCATCAAGGAGTTCGTCTCTTATAAATGATAAGTATTTTTCTAGGTGGTTAAGCTCGAGTTGATGTGGCGGTAAGCCGTATCTACGTGGGGCTAAACTTATGCCAGGGTCTATTATAATTTTGTAGTTACCAGTATCTATTATTGTAGCCATTCCCCGGGTTCCCATACTGTCGAATCCAATCATTTTTATCTTTGGCTTCAAATACTGACCCCATATTACGGGTTTTAAACAACTAATTAATAGATATTATTTTGAAGCAATCAATAATTCAATAATTTAATGATGGAAACATGTCCGTTGAAGGTGTTTTAATTGATAGAGTATACAAAGTGTGGTAGTAATGATCAATGTGTCGAAGTCATTAAAAACGCTATTAGAAACAAAGAGCTCTTAATAATTTTTGGTAAATGTACTGTTGATTATCAAGGACGTGCTGCTTCTAAATTAACTGAGGGCGAAAGGTTTGTTATTATTAAGCAAGATGGTGCAATCATAATACATAGACCAACCGGGTATTCTCCTGTTAATTGGCAACCAAATACTTCTGTGATCGAAGTCGTAGAAAGAGATAATAAGATAGTCATAACAGCTATTAGGAATAAACCGAGAGAAATTGTTTGGGTATATTTCTCTGAAATATATGGTGTTATTCATGGAAAGTTGGTTGATCTAGGAGAGTTTGTTATGTATATGGATGAGAATGAGATTAGAGATATTCTTTATGAGAATCCTGAACTTATAGAGAAAGGTCTTAGATTCCTTGAGAAAGAAAAATCTATTGGTAACGGGTATGCTGATTTATTTGGTGTTGATAAAAACAATACGCCAGTAATAATTGAGATCAAGAGGATATCTGCTTCACGGGAAGCAGTCCTTCAATTATTCAACTATGTTAAAATATATGAGAATATGACTGGCGTTAAACCTAGAGGCATATTGATTGCCCCTAACTTCACCTCTTCGGCAATAGAGTCAATACATAAACTTGGTCTAGAGTACAAGGAAATTAACTTGCAGCTTCTCTGGAAATATAAGAAAGCAAAGGAGGCCAAACATGGAACACTCCTCGAATTCTTCCAAAAGAAATAACATCCTAGATCCAGTTAGTCTATATAATTATACTTATGCATCATATGATAAACTATATCGAGAAGAGCAGTTTCTTAAGTATAAATATGTTATAATCGATAGGGGCATTTTACCAAAGGGAAATATCCTCGATCTAGGTTGTGGAACAGGGCTATTACTTGATTTTTTAAAAAAGAATAAGCTAAAATATGAAAAAATAATCTGTTTGGAACCTAGCGAGAAAATGCTTGAACTAGCAGTACAAAAAGCTGGGAATGATCCTAGGATAATATTCATTCAAGGATATGCGGAGGATCTACCATTTAAGGACGAAGTTTTTGACGTTGTCTATATGTTCACGGTATGGGACAATATAATAGATAAGGAAAAAGCATTTAAAGAA
>JAGHDU010000129.1 GCA_021159785.1 Staphylothermus sp.
CGTACGACTCCCATGGCTTAGCCCCACCCCGATAGCGGTCGGGTCCGGCAGGATCAACCGGAGTTGCGGCCGCAAGGGGGCGGGGCTCCTCTTCAAGGGCCGTGGAGTCTGCAGAGCCCCCTCGCAGTACATAAGCGTGAATAACTACTCGGGGGCAGGTATGCTCTTTCCCCCTTGTGTTGAGAAGGGGGTTTTGCTGGGGAGGGGGTTCTTTTCTCCCCAGCCTCAACCCCTCGTCAGACCCAAGCGTCCCAGGGGTAGGTAAGCGTGAGCGTGATGGGTGCTATGTGGCAAGCCCCTGGGGGGCTTGGGTCTCCATCTCACATCTGTAAGCGTCTGTATGTTTATTGATGATTTCGGGATTTATATATATTATGCCTCATCATTCTTTAAATATACGAGTAAAAATTAACCATGAAAGACAACTTGGATCTAAAGAAACAATTACGTATCAAGTGTCCCCGCGGCAGGAGACCGCCCCCTCATCCAAGGAGACAAGTGTCTCCCCGGGCTATGCCCGGCGTCGGGGCGATGCCGCCGCCGGATATGCCGCGGGGCCATATATAGTATATTGTAACCCACCTAATAAACAACAAAACAAAACGTCCTCTAGAATCAAATATCATTACATTGAATGCTCCCGCTGAGCTAGAATATCTTGAAGTAATATATGCAGCGTATTACATATACTAGTAATGTTATAACGTATAATGCGCAAGGTTCACGTTATGAGGGATAAAAATGGTTGATTTATGGAGACTCGGAATCGCTATCTTCTTATTTCCTCTAACAATACTAATTGAATACATATTGGAAGACCTCGGACACATTGAAAGCGCCGGTATAGCGGCGATTCTAGGATTAATCAGCTTTATAATAGCACTCATAGGATCGCTACTAGATAACAAAAAGAAATGTAATGATTAGAAAAAGCCGCCGCCGGGATTCGAACCCGGGACCTCCGCCTCACCGGAGGCGATACCCTATATACCATACCAGGGCGGCGCTCCACCGAGCTGAGCTACGGCGGCTGATTTATATTTTTGATAAGGTGTATTGGTATTTTTATTTTTCACTGATCAATAAATTTTAAATAACAGTACTATCGTGATGATAGAACTAAGTATTATAATATTATAGTTCTTACACGACAATTATTTCCTTAAATCCATCTGGCCATATACTAACTTTAGGGATTTCAGTGTCTATGTTAAGTGTTCCAATACTATTAGCTCCATTGAATACAAATCCCGTCTTTATGAAATCAGGTATCCATACATACACGGTTATAATCCATGATTGATTAGCCTTGAGAATTATCCTAGACTCATTATACCATACGAGATCATTATCTCTTAACGCGATTAATTCTAACTTTTATTGTTCTTTATTATTACGGCAGGTATTTCCCATAATGGAATAAGAGCGGCTTATTACTAATTATTGCCTCCTTGTCCGTTTTATTACCCATCTTAACCAAACCAGTTGTTTTGAGTAAAATAATATGGCTTTTCTAGAACATTATTGAAACACGGTTTGAGACAGGGTTGTGAACCGAAATTACTTAATTAGGGTTTTTGTATTGCCTCTCTATGACTAATATTATTTGGTGTTTTATAAAATGAAGATAAGGCTCGCAGCATTCGATATCGATGGTACTCTTACAATTGATAGAACCACAGCAGTACTTCACTTAGGAGCAATTAATAGTCTTAGAAAACTAAATGAGTTCGAAATTGTCGTAGTTTTAATCTCTAGCGCAGCATTACCAATAGTTGTCGGGTTAAAGAAATACCTAGGACTAAAAGGCCCGGCAGTAGGTGAAACAGGGGCATTAATATACTATGAACAAGGAACCATAGTGTCTACAACAAAATATACAGCAAAACAAGCACTACAAGATACTCTTGGCGAGTTCAAAGAATACGTTTACGAGACATGGCAGAACATGTTTAGATACCATGACTACGCATTGAAAATAAAACCAGAGTATAGGAACAGAGACAGGGAAATCTACTATATGATCAAAGAATATATAGAAAATAAGTATCCATACATAAAAGTCGGCTACAGTGGTTTCGCAATACACTTAACACCCAAAGACACAGGGAAAGGAAAGGCACTCCTACACATAATGGAAAAACTAGGAATAAATCCAGATGAAACACTAGGAGTAGGAGATAGCCACATGGATTGGGAATTCATAAAAATAACAAAATATAAAGCAGCTGTATCAAATGCAGACCCAGAACTCCTCGAAAAAGTAGATATCCGGTTATCAAAACCAAGCGGAGAAGGAATAGTAGAATTAGTGGAAAAAATCCTAAAAGAAAACCAATAACAATACTCTACACAGATGAGGATTAATTGCACGTACTGACAAATACAATGATGAACCTCCACCGGAGCCGAGACCAAACAATAATATTTCTCAATAACCATTATAAGGAGAAAAAGACTGGAGGAGCAAGAAATGGCGAAGAAACTAATATATCTCGTACTCGACGGAGTAGCTGATAGATTAACTGATGAAACAACAACACTCGAAAGAGCACATAAACCTGGACTAGACAGAATAGCTAGGGAAGGAATATGTGGAGTAATGTATACCGTAGAAAAAGGCGTAGCCCCTGAAAGCGACGAAGCAGTAATCTCCATCCTAGGCTATAACCCGCACGAAGACTACCCTGGAAGAGGAGTCATAGAAGCAATAGGAGCCGACATGGAGATCCGCGAAGGATACGAGATCGCATTTAGAGCAAACTTTGCAACAGTAGACCCACAAACAAAGAGACTCATAGACCGAAGAGTCGGCAGAAACCTTGGAACAAATGAAGCAAAAGAACTAGCAAAAGCCCTCGACGGATTAGAACTAGGAAAATACGAGGGATACGCAAGAGTAAAAGCAACCATAGGACACAGAGCAGTAGTAATCATAGGAAGCAGAAAATACAGATTATCACCAATGGTAGATAACAGCGACCCAGCATACATTAGGAAAGGAATGATAAGTATAGCAGTAAAAGACTTTGAACCATACCTAAAACCAATAAAACCACTGGAAGACACAGAAGAAGCAAGAATTACTGCTGAACTAGCAAATATATTCATGGAAAAAGCCATTGAAATACTAGATAAACACCCAGTAAACATAGAAAGGAAAAAGAAAGGACTACTACCAGCAAACGCAATACTCCTCAGAGACGCTGGAGGACACATACCAAAAGTAGTTCCCCTAAACAAGAAATACGGGCTAAAATTCGCAGTCCTAGCAGAAATGCCAGTAGAAATAGGTATAGGAAGAATATACGGAGCAAACACAATACCAATACCATCCCCAACAGAAGACCCAGAAAAAGACTATACATTGAGACTAGAAAAAACACTAGAGGCACTAAAATCACATGACATAGTCTACGTACACCTAAAAGGACCAGACATACCAGGACACGATGGAGAATACGAAGCTAAGAAAAAGAGCGTAGAAGACATAGACAAATACTATGTACAACCACTCCTAGAAAGAATAGACAAAGAAGTAGCAATACTAGTCACAGCAGACCACGCAACACCACCCAGCGTAAAAGCCCACACAGACGACCCAGTACCAGTAGCAATCAGAGCAGACAACATAGAACCAGATGACGTCGATAAATTCACAGAAAAAACATGTATCAAAGGAAAACTAGGTATAATAAACCACGGATGGGAACTCCTACCCAAAGTAATAGAGCTAATAAAGATCAAACTCTAAACAATAATCACAATCAAACACGTATCTCCAAGAAAACAAGAAGAATATTTTTGGCAATATAAAAAGTCACTTATTACTAATAATCTCTACATAATAACCATATATTCTCAAGACAAACAAAAACAACTAATTCGTCCAAAATTCATTAATCTATTGCCTATAACCGAAGAATACAAATACTTTCACATAATACTGTAATCAAGTACGTTGCTTTAATCGATTGTAGACAGTTATTAACCCATTATTGCTTTTAGGACTTTGTCAATTATTTTGGCGGCATAATCTGTTAACCTATATAACCTATATTTGGACACTTTCTCATACTCTACAAGACTGGCCTCCTTTAGCGTTTTCAAGTGATGAGATACTAGTGTTTGATCCATTCTAAGTGCTTTGGCTATTATACATACTGGTAATGGACCATTATAGTAGAGAAGAAGCAAGATCTTAAGTCTACTCTGTTCAGAAAACACACTAAGTATCCTACTAATGTTCTCTACTTCCGACTCCGGTATCACTATTTCTCTTTCGCTAAATATATGACCGAGTCTACAAATCCCTTCTCTCTCTAACTCAGAAGTAATTTTAGATAGATCAATTTTCTTGGGTATATCGTATCACCTCTAAATAAAGAATATCTACACAATACATTAATGTAGTGCTTTTTAAATTTCCATTTTTGATTTAAAGAAATGTCTTGTTTTGTTTGCTATCCATACTAGACTTAGCATTATGGGGACCTCTTCTAGAACTCCTACTACTGTTGCTAAGGCTGCTCCACTTTCTAGACCGAAGAGTGTTATTGCTACAGCTACTGCTAGCTCAAAGAAGTTACTAGCACCTATAAAAGAGGCTGGTGCAGCGACTCTGTGAGGAAGCTTCCAAAGCCATGACCAACAATAAGCGATTGCAAATATAACATAGGTTTGTATCGTGAGTGGTATAGCTATGAGGGCTATATGTAGTGGATTTTCGAGGATTATGTTACCTTGAAAAGAGAAGAGTAGTACAAGTGTCAAGAGAAGCCCAACTATGGCTACTGTATTTAGTTTTGGTATGAATTTTGTTTGAAACCATTCCTGTCCCTTCTTACTTAGAATATATCTTCTTGAGAGATATCCTGCTGTCAAGGGAATGACTACGAAAAGAACCACCGAGAGGAATAATGTATCATATGGAACTGGTATATTACTCAAGCCCATGAGGAAACCTACGATTGGGGCGTAAGCAAATAAAATAATAATGTCGTTTGTTGCCACCTGAACAAGCGTATATAATGGATCGCCGTCTGTAAGATAACTCCATACAAAAACCATAGCAGTACATGGAGCTGCACCAAGAAGTATCGCACCAGCCACGTCTCTATAAATACAGAGCTTATTAGGAACATACTAAATGGTTTTATCAACCAATTAGTAGTCCATGTAACTATGAGTCCTTTCAACATATGGCCTCTATGAACTCTCTTTATAGCAGAGAAATCTACTTTGACCATCATAGGAGATATCATAGCCCATATTAGAACAGCTATCGGAATATTAACATTAGCGATTGTTAATTTTGAGAGAGCTTGAGGTATTGAAGGTATATACTCACCTATTACAATTCCCAAAACTATACAGAGAGCTACCCAAGCCGAAAGGTATTTCTCGAAAAGCCCTAGTTTCCTTTCCCCCCCATCTCCGTCACCAAATCCTTGTTCTATTGGCAACATGGCCGGAGAATAAATGAACTAGTATTCATATGAATTGCCATTCAGATTAAAAAGTTTAACGACAACAAGATCAGAACAGGTCTTCGCTCATATTAAACTAGAATTACTAGAATTATTTCTACCTCTATCATTCAATACACAACACTACGAAGACAATCATACAAATATTAAACAATGATTTCCAAGAAGTGATATTTTATTAGTGGGGCCGCGGGGATTTGAACCCCGGGTCACGGGGGCCCAATTCGGGCACTAGGTCCTTGTGCGGAGCCTAGTGTGCCCCGCATCCTAGCCAGGCTAGACTACGGCCCCTTTCTTTCACTTCATAGATTTAAACATGTAACCCTTTTAAAACTCTTTGTCTTCTTTCCTAGAACATACAAAAGTTAGGGAAAGAGGTGCCGCCGCCGGGATTTGAACCCGGGACAACCGGATCTCCCCTGGGATCGACTTCGGACCCGTGGTGTCCCGTATGAGTCCGGCGCTCTGCCAGGCTGAGCTACGGCGGCTTCATTTTTGAATTATTTATGGCTGGCTTATAAATTTTGTAATCGATTGTTATATTAGGAAATTACAATTACTTCTTCTTCGTACTCCTCTATTTGTTTATCTTTCTTTTCCTCTAATTTTTCTAGTAAGTAAATGTACTTTTCTACAGCCATTCTGATAAATTCACTTCGGGTTAAACCTAGCTCTGCCGAATATCTATCAATTTTCTCCAAAAGTTTTTCGTCTGCTTTAAAAGATATAACTCTTAATGGCATTTTGCATCACCTATTACTAATGATAACATGTTATTAAAATGTATTGTTATGAGGAATACAATACTAGATCGATTATAGAGGGGTAACCGAAAGTATCGATTCAATTGGAATAAAACCTATTAAGATGAAAAATCTTTAAACTATTCCTGAGGGCCCGTAGCCTAGCCAGGATA
>JAGHDU010000254.1 GCA_021159785.1 Staphylothermus sp.
CGTTCAAAGTATAAGTTAAAAGAACTTAGCGAAAGATTAAATATTGACATACCAACACTAAGTAAGTTTTCAACGGGACAACTATTTCCAAGTATTAAGAGAATAAACAAATTAAAACGAATACTTCTTGAACTTGTAAACCCGTTAGAGGAGTTAAGGCTAACTCTAACATCTGGGTCCTTCAGTTATCCGGAATTAAATAATATATTAAATACAAAACCTTATCTTCTGACATGGGCATCAATACAAACTGCTAAGTCTTTAAAGAATATTAAGTTTGATATAATTTTTTCAATAGAAGGAGGTGGACTTGCATATTCATCGCTTGTTTCCTTACTAACTGGAAAACCTATTGTATATGCTATAAGAGGAGTACATATTGAAGGAGGAGTAATTGAACCTTTCCGTATGCTAGGATCAGGCGATTTGTCGCCAAGATTTAAGACCTATTTGACGGTTCCGAAAAAGGGAATTTATAAAGGCAATAGAGTAGTAATCATGGATGATATAAGTTGGACGGGTAACACTATATATACATTATATAATATAGCGATCAAATATGGGGCAAGTGTTAATGGAATATATTTATTGGTTACTACTAATGATGTGTACCAAAAACTCGTTAAAACATTAAAAACAGATGTTAAAGTTCTACTAATTATATAATTTCATATTCATAATGAATTATTTATCATAAAATGATGCGTGTTAAATTATACAATTTAATCATAGTTCACTGTTCCAGTGTAGTATGGAGTTATCTTCGCTATAGATAAATATGAATATGTAATAATTCAGTATAGGTAAAAGTGATATAATCAAAAATAGCAATATTACTATTATAAAATAACTATTTAGTCAGTAAGTATAATTTGGTGGTTGTTATGCCGTGTGAACCAGATGAGTTATTAGATTTTTTGAAAAGCCGGAGGAGTATTAGAAAGTTCAAGCCTGACCCAGTACCTCGGGAAGTTATTGAAAAAATACTAGATACAGCTCGCTTTGCACCTAGTGCTCGTAACAGTCAGCCGTGGAGATTTATCGTAGTAGATGATCCAAGTATAAAGGAACAATTCGCAAATATTCATCCATGGGCTCAACCCTTGAAAAACGCTCCCTTGGGAATAGTTGTTGTAGCTGACAAGAACACATCTCCTACATCATACCTTGTTGACGGGGCTAATGCAACCATATACATACAATTAGCAGCACACGCACTTGGACTAGGAACCGTCTGGCTTCAAACTCTGAGGAATATTGAGGACATACAGAGAATCCTTAATCTACCAGAGAACTTGGTGCCAGTAGCAATGCTTGCAGTTGGTTATCCTGATGAACAACCTAAACCCAAGGATAGACTGCCTCTAGAGAAACTCATGTACTATAAC
This sequence comes from Staphylothermus sp., assembly GCA_021159785.1. Taxonomy (GTDB): domain Archaea; phylum Thermoproteota; class Thermoprotei_A; order Sulfolobales; family Desulfurococcaceae; genus JAGHDU01. The sequence continues at coordinate 1,389 of JAGHDU010000254.1, forward strand.
AAATACACCCCGTAATAACAATGCTTCTAAGTAATGTATAAGGTCAAGATCATGTTCGTTTTTTATATCTTTAATAATATATCTTGGTTTAAGTATATCTTGTACTAATACATGTTTAGTGTAGGAGTGGGAGGGTCTGTTTGATTGCTAATTGTACATACAGCTGATACTCATATAGGTGCTTTCACTAATAGACCTCTTCGTTTTGCTAACGTTGATGCTTTTGGGGAAATAGCTGATTTCGTAGTAGAGAATGATATCAAGTACTTTATTGTTGCTGGAGATTTCTTTGAAAGACCACGTATTGATAATTATGAATTGCTTCGTAGGGTCTATCGTATACTACGTGTTTTAAGGGATAATGGTGTATTCACCATAACTGTTCCGGGTAGTCACGATGCTAGTGTGAGGAGAGCAGACATACTGACTCTTCTTGGAGAAGCCGGGCTGGTCCATATACCACATTACGAAGAAGCAAGTAGTAGGCTTGTTCTTCATCCATTAAGGCTTGGTGATTTAGTATTTTATGGATTACCTGGTTTGAAGAATAATTTGGAGATTGATTATCTTCGTGGACATAGAGTAGTATTCAAGAACATTGAGGAATATCGTGATAAAAAGATAGTTCTTGTGGCACATACTAGTGTTAAGTTTGCAGGATATGATCCAAGTGTTTACAGCTATAGATATGGCAAGGGCGTAATAGCTGATGAGGAAATCCTACAAGCTATTCCGAGTAAAATAAACTATGTTGCACTTGGACATATACACTTCCCAACACCGCTCTTCGATGAAGCAGAACTAAACATTGCCTATCCTGGATCACCTATAGGTCGTGATGCTAGTGACTTATATGAAACACATCTACTTAGAAAAGAGCACGGAAAAGATCGTAGGTTCCTAGTACTCGATTTGAGTGGAGATAAACCAGTGGCTAGGAGTATATGGAGAAACTTCAATGTAATAGTGGAATACTATAAGGATTACTACAAAGGCTATGATACACTGGTAAGCGAGGTAAGAAGAATCGTTAGAGACATGGGAGAAGGATATAGAGTACTAATACTTGAAATTGAGGGATTGAAACCAGAGGATAAAAACAAAATACTACAAACTCTCCGTGAATACGAGGTAAACTATAAGACACTAATACACCTAAGAACTAGTTCCAGAACCTCCGTTAGTGAAGCACTCAGCATAGACCTTAGCGATGTAACGGATATAGAGGAACTTGAGAAGACAGCAATAGCAGAAGCCATTAAGAAACTAGGACTAAAAATAGATCCCGAGAAAATACAAGAGCTAATAAGTATTCTCGGTGAACGAAAACCAGAAGAGGCTCGTAAGGATGATTTCTACGAAGCCCTATTTATAAGAATAAAACCATTACTGGAGGAGATTCTCGGTGTCTTTGAGCAGAGATGACATTATCAAAGTACTCGACACACTAGTAGAGGATCTTAGAAGCGACTTCATAGAGACCCAGAAAGACGAATACATTATGCTTAGAAGAGAAATATATAACAACTACTATAATGTATCTCCCTTTGCAACAAATACTGGTTCACAAACAATAGCCTTTGTTGATGGAGGATTCAAGCCCTACCAATTAGATGTCTCCATTATTATCCCTCTACAAATAGGTGCTTATATTAGAGTAAACGATGATCGGAAACTCAAAACGGTCAAGGAAGTACTAAACATCCCTGTCACTGATAACCTACTCCTATATTCTAGTAGAAGACGTCGAGGCAACAAATACGTATTCAAGATAAGGATCAAGAGCTTTCAGAAAACAAGCCTTCTCTTCGATAAAGATAATCCAGACGATGAAGTATCGAAGAAGATCAACTTACTCTTATCTGAATTCAGTGGGTTAAACGAAAGTAAGTCCCCTAGATTCTTCGTTAAATTGACAAAGTATATTGAGGGACTCCTAGAACTAGCATATACTATTAAGCTCTTGATGAAAACCGAAGAGGAAGGTCTACTTGATCAACCAATAACATATGCCGTGCTTGATGGAACTCTTATTAAATGGTTTAGTGTAAAGACTCAGAAAAAGTTGAAGGGCATAGATGGATTAGATATTCTCGCTGCAATACTAAATGTAGAACCGGATAAGATCAAGAAATACTTGTTTAGAGTTATTGGTTTAGCTAAAACCACAAAGTTCACTAATATTATCAGGAGTCAAATGCTTTTCCTCTCTAAAACAGATCCTCGTAAAAACGGACATGGAGCATATACTCTTGTAAATTCTGAAGCATTAAACGCTATACGTGACAAGCTAAACAATTTCCTAAATAAGTATGCTGCAAAAGACTTCGTACTTGAGACTCTCAATTTGTTCAACCGCATAGTTTATAACCTGCACAATATATATGTGGCTAGATTCCCTGTAACGACTGATTATAATAATGTATTTATGATAGATATTCATTTAGACAAACCAATCATATGGATGAATGAAAGGAACAGAGTAGAAGTAAATATAGAGCAAGCAAGAAACGTTAACCCATACTTATCATATATTGTCAACACGCTATACTATCATAGAACACCAGTCCCCGGCGAACCACCATATGGATACATGGAAGTAGACGGTCTCGTAAGACTAACCGAGAGCATAAGATCACTTTTTGAAAACGCACTTATAAGTGTACTACGTAGATATGATGATCTCACATCCCGTATACTCGAACAAGTATTTTCCCCAACTACACGTATGCGTTATGGTTATAGGTGATAAACCGTGCCACGGGAAATAGGAGTTGTCTATTCATGGAAGGACAAGTATATCGACATAGCCATTACTAATGATGAATACCAACCAGGTATTGGAGACATATACTATGTAAAACTACCAAATCGCTACGTTTTGCTCCAAGTAGTTGGTTTCGAAGGAGAAATACCGGTTAGTACAGCTTCCATAATCAGGGGGCCGGGACAGACACCACCACTCTACAGTATACAGAAAACCATGATTGCTAGAGCAGAATTGTTCTTCGAGATAAGGAATCCTCATAGCAAACCCCTAGTTATTAAACCCAATCAACCACCACCACTTGAACAACCAGTCTATGTATTATCTCCGGAAGATGATGAAGCGCGTAAAATAATGGAGATCCTCAGCAAGGGTATAAGATCGGGTGGAAAAACAATACCTATCGCGTGGCTTAGAAGCGGTATAGCTCCCGCAGAAGAGCTCAGGAAAGAAAAATATTTCACAACATCAACTCTTGACTTAGATTTATCGAGTGCTGTCCCCAAACATTTCCTCGTAGCAGGTCAGACTGGTGCAGGTAAAACAACTTGTGTCATGGGATTAATAATACAATGGGCGCGTCACTCACCAGATAAGATCGGCTGGCTCATAATAGATAGACACGGAGAATACGGTGTGACAGTGCTCAATGGATTCATAGATATTCTAAGTAAGGCATTAAAGCTAAACAAAAAGCTTGATACATTAGTAAGAGTATATACGTTCACGACAAAAACAGATGATCTAAGTACCAATAACTTATCTGATAACACGGTCGTAGTCAGGGGGAATATTGATTTATCAAGCATAAGCCTATACGATGTAGGTAATGCATTAGACTTATCACCAGATAAAATAAGTGACCTCGAAGAAGCAATAGAGATACTAGCGAGCATAATCAAAACAATAGATGAAAACAAACTCCCAGAAGAGTGGAAAAACGTATTCATAGATAAAGAATCAGACCAACCGACTGGACAGCTTCTTGCACTACTCCCATTACTAGTAGATAATATGTTTAGATACGATGGTATTGGCGAGAGGGAAAAGAAAGGAATATACAAGATTATGCTGAACGCAGGTCTCGATATAAGGAAGCTGAGAACTTATAGGAGACTAATACTGAGTATTCTAGGGCTATCAAAGAAAAATGTAGCAGTTAAAACCAATTTGGGAGAAAGAGTCGTAACAGTACTTGACGATTCTAAATCAGTATTCAAAATCTCACCAATACTCAAAGATCCACTTGCATTAGTTAAGCTCATGAAGGAAATGATAAGCGCTGCACAAACACAATACAACGTTGATAGAATCGGGAACTATCCATGGAGAACAATAGTTACAGAACCAAGTATTGAGAGACTACTTGAAGGAAACATAACAATTGATAAAATCGCTGAAAAAGTCAACAATGGTGAAGTAGTTGTACTAGATGTCTCCAAGATCCCTATCGGGCAAGGAGACGTTGTTGTTATGAGCATTGTTAGGAGACTGTTCGAGTCACGAATGGGTCTCGGAGTCGATATGATCAAACAACTACCACCAATAGCAATAGTCTCAGAAGAAGCTCCACTCTATTTGAGCCCTGATAAGGTTAGAAGCCCCTACAATGTATTCGCAAGAATAGCCAGAGAAGGTAGAAAATTCGGATTAGGACTTGTAGCAATAACACAGCTAGCGACACAGATCGAGAGACAAATCCTAGCTAACTTCAACACAATAATATCACTTAGAACAAAATATGTATCAGACATAAACTATTTCTCAAACATAGGCGTTCCAGGAGAAGCTCTCACCGGACTTGGTGATCGTGAAGGCTACCTCTACACACCAGACCTAAGAGTAAAGGAACCTATACCAGTATATTTCCCGGGATACTTTGAATACGCTGAGATAATAAATAATCAATTGAAAAACATGGAGAAAAAAGTAGAGGAATCTCAAAAGAAAGCCGTAGCCGAGATATTCGATGACGAAGGTGACGATGAGATTTGATCATACTTGGAATTAGGTTAAAAAACATAAGAAGCTATACAGACAAATCAGTAGTTTTCCCATCCAAAGGAGTCACAGTAATATATGGTGATGTTGGAACAGGAAAATCAACGATACTAACAAGCATAGCATATGCATTGTTCGGTCAACCAAGGAGAGCACCCTCGAATCCCTTGGAGAGATATGCTTATCCAAAAGCAGAGGATCTCCTAAGAGTAGGGACTAGGGAAGGCTCTGTAAGGCTATTGATTAGACAAGGTAAAAAACTCATACTTGTGGAGAGAAAATTAAGAAGAGAAGCTTCCGGTTCCGTTAGAGATCCTGGTGGCTCAATAACTGTATATGAACAAACCGAAGAAGAAGGAGAGAAAAAACTAAAACTAGTAGAGAGTAGAGCATATACATCGACAGAACTCAAGAAAAGAATCATGGAGCTACTAGGTATACCTGAAACGATTACAAAGGAAAAACCATTAATATTCACAAACGCTATCTATGTACCTCAATTCAGTGTACACGATATAATTAATCTTAGCAAAGACGATAGAACACTCCTCATAAACACAGCATTAAACATAAACAAATACACTTATGCAAAAAAGAACATTGAAGAACTAGCAGGTGGAAAAAGAAGCATCATCGGTTCCAGAATAGAAAATCTAAGAAGAGAAGAAAAAACACTAGAGGCATGGATCAAAACAATAAATGTCGATGAATTAAAAAGAGAAGCTGAAAAACTCAAGAATCAAAACATAGAATTATCAGAACGGAAAAAATCACTGGAAGATAAAATTGCTATACTAAAACAAGAAATTGAAGAGCTTGAGAAAAACATAGATGAAGTACTTTCTAAGAAAGAAGAAGTAGAAGGCCAATTGGCCATTATACAGAACATCAAGCGAGAACTAGAAGAATCAAAACGAAGACTAAATGCATTATTACGAGAAATTAATATTGAGAATATAGAAGAATTACCAGAAAGAATAAAGAAGCTTGAAGATAAGAAAACCCAGATCGAGACACAACTCGAAAACCTTGAATCAAAAAGGAAAAGCTTAGAAAAAGAAATTGAAGACATAGAAAAGAAAGTTGATGATATAACTATTCAACTAGATAAATACAAAAGGGAGCTCCACTCACTAATAGGGGAGAAAACCAGCGAAGAAAGAACGTTGAGAAAAATCGAGAAGGAAATCAATGAAATAAATGACCTCATAAACAAGGGTATATGTCCAGTATGTCGTCAACAAATAACTCATGAGCATGGATATACTCTTATAAAAGAAAAAGAAGATGAAAAGAACAAGGTAATCGAGAAAATAAAGGAATTAAACAAGAAGATCAAGGAAATGCAGTCTAAGATCAATACTCTTGAAGATGAAAGAAAATCCTTGAAAAACATGTTTATAGAGAAAAGAAGAGAATTAAGCAAGATAGTCGAAGATATTCAAGTCCTCAATAAAGAAAAGTTAAGATTAGGAGAATTATTGATTAAAGCAAAGAACATTGATGAACTCTTAGCCAAGATCAAAGAATATACCGAGAGGATAGCAAATGAAAAAGAATACTTAGAAAAGAAAAAGGTTCTAGAAGAACAACTGAATAAGCTAAAACAGGATAAAAAACTAAAGGAAGATGAACTCGAAAACATTAGAAACGAAATAGCCAAAATAGACAAGCAAATAACATCCAATAATACTAGAATTGATGAAATCAATAAAAGACTAAAAGAATATGAAGAAGTCAGTAAGAAACTATCGGAAGTTAAGAAACGGATAATGCTTCTCGAGAATATGGCAAAGTTCCTTTATGGATATGGTGGTAGAGGACCATTATACCAATTAATTAATCTTGTTGAGGATAGAGTTAGGAGTATAGCATATGGTAAGTTCAGATCCCTATTTATCGAGTACTTCTTGAGACTAATGGAGGGTCACGAAATAATATCTGTAGACTTGGATCCTGAGTTTAAACCAGTTGTGAGAATAAGGACCGATAAAGGATCTGGTGAAATAACACAACCTAGTGGAGGACAATTAACGAGTGTAAGTCTAGCTTATAGACTCGCCCTCAACGCTGTTGCACGAGGAATGACGCCACAGCTTAGAAAAAGTACACTTATACTTGATGAACCAACCTATGGTTTTAGCCCGGAAAGAGTTGAAAAACTCAGGGAACTATTAATGGAAATCAGTAAGGGTGGTCAGAGACAAATAATTGTAGTAACACATGATAGAACCTTGGTATCTATAGGAGACTGTAAAATAAGGCTATCAATCGATCCAAGACTAAATGAGACCAGCATAACATATGAAGAATGCATAATGTCCAATGAATACAAGGAATTCATAGAAA
>JAGHDU010000034.1 GCA_021159785.1 Staphylothermus sp.
CTCGGGACCCATGTTTTCTGTGTTGATTACCAAATCGAAAATTGAAGTATCAAATATTTCTATACCATAGTATTCTAGGAATCTTTTCTCCTGCAAGTATTCTCTTATAATAGTCTCTATCATAGCATCATGCAAAGGCTTGCTATCTCTCAATGCGATCCTCTTAATCCTTACATGTAAAGGAGCTGTAACATATATGCGAATATCTGCCAATTCATTCACAATCCAAGCCGTTAAATGCCCGTCTAGGACTACATTGCCTTTCAATGCTTCTTCGTAGCTTCTACGATCAATTTCTAGATCTATGGACGGATCTTTTGAAGCAATCTCACTTAATTCAGCAAGAGTGAGACCTCTTTCTCTAGCTATTTCGCGAAATATCATACCTGCTGAATAATATCGTAAACCAAAGTACTCGGCAATTTTCTTTGCCTGAGTTGTCTTACCGCTTCCAGGAGGACCGCTGATAACTATGGTTACCATAGTTATCACACAATCACAATATCAAGGTGTTTTATTTAATAGGTTTACTATATATTTGCCTAAAAGAAAACATATACAATTATTCGTAGTGTTTATACTTGAAGAAATGAGAGATCTACATTAATGAAGCTCTAACTGACTCCTTCAACAATCTTGCAAGACATCTATGACATATATGGCCTCCATATGGTCTTTCTGGTCGTTTCTCGGTTTTAGCAAGTTTGCGTAATTCTGCTCTAGGTAGTCTGGGAACACCATTAAGGGGTTTACCACATATTGCGCAACGTGCTGGTCCAGGTTTTCTTGGTTCATAATGTATAACTGTTCTTCCGCCTGGTGTTCTTACATATACTTTCCTTTTACCACGTGTTCTTAGACCAGGTCTTGGCATATTTTTCACCAAATCTGTATTGTATTATAGCTCTCCAACATTACTACACAAATCCTAATAGATATAAACAGTTCTTAAACCTAACGCTATTCTCACTATTTCTTTAATGGTTGATCCTTGCTGCACGAATTAATGAATAAAGTGGAGTCACATAACCTATGAATGATAAGAAAGAAACATGTGTTACATAATAATCTTCTATTTTTGCCGATATCAATGGTATGGAAATAGGAATTCTAACAAAGGAGTTAGGGGTTCCCGAAATAATTGCTACTATTATAACCATTGATGTATAGGTTGCTAAAAATATACCCAAATGTATAAAAAACAATAGAATAATTCTCTTCTTAGCATTATCGAGCTTTTTCTTTAATTTTTTATATCTCCTAAGGTCGCCTTTACTTCTGGGTTTTTCTGGAAGTTTAACTTCCTTAATTGTATGATGTGCTTCTAAAAAATACCTTCTATGAGAGACAATGTAAGTTATAATACTTGCTAGAATACAGAAAAATACTCCGAGTATTAGTGATATTGTAATTAAACCCATTATGCCAACCCTTACTCTCCTACAAGCCTCTTAAGCAATGGATATGCTTCAAGTGTTCTTTCATATGCTATCATCATATAGTATTGCTGCACTATACCTATCGCTAACAGTAATCCTGTCCCGGTACCAAAGGCACCTAGGATATCCGCTATAACTGCTATAGATGCCACAATAAGGCTTGATAAAACAGTTAATGGGAATATGTATTTAGATAGTATCCTTTCAAGTATTCTCGGGTTTCTCCTAATACCTGGTATTTCCATACCGCTCTTGATTAATTCCTCGGCCTGGGCAGAGGCACTTAACCCTGATATTTCGACCCACATTATACCAAACAATGTAGCTAGGAATAATACACTTATGGCGTATATTACTGCTTGAATCGGATCATATAGTGTTTTAGCTAAACTACCGGGCGGTGATAAATAATAAGCTAATCCCCCTACAAGTCTTCCATTCTCATACCTAGCTAGTATATCGGCAACCCATTGTGGCACAATATTACTTAAATAAAGTCTTGTTAGAGAGGCAAATACTAGGATGTCAGAATAAACAATACCTACTAAGAGTACGGGAATGTTTGTCACATACAGGAACTTCAACGGGACTTTTGTTTTAATACTTCTAAGTCTTGGGGATGTAACAGGAATCTCTACTTTCATCCCTTCAAGATATACTAGTAACAGTATAATAGCGATAGTGACTATTAATCCAACTAAGTCTCTGCCACCGCTTCTTATGATGATGTTATTAATGTTTCCTCCAGTACTTAATACGTATATTACATATGGTATGAATCCAACAGGTTCTTCGCCATATGTGACTGGGCTTATTAGGTTCCATAATATCCTTGTGGCTACTCCTGCCAATATAAATAACGATACTCCAGAGCCTAGTCCCCACCCTTTCTGGATCATTTCGTCTAGTAATATGACAAAGTACGTAGCTATAAATAGCTGTAAACCAACGCTCAATCTCTGAATAAATGTAGCACTACATTGAAAGAATGGGTTTGCACCCATCATAGACCAATATCTACAGGCAGCTACATACATAGCTGCCTCGAATGCTGCAAGTATTAATGCAAATGTTTTCTGCGCCGAAGTAAATTTACGGCGATCCTCTGGATTTGACATATCTAAATTAATTAGTTTAGCACCAACAAGTATCTGCATGATTAGACCTGCTGTGACTATTGGACCTATACCTAGCTCCATCAGTGTACCTTGATTTGAGGCAAAGATTATTTGTACAAGTAGTATTTGTTGTCCTTGTCCTTGATACTCTATACCAAATAGAGGTGTATTAGCCATGATAACATATATGATAAGAGCTATTGCTGTCCACAGAAGTCGTTCATACAGACCCGGTTTGGCTTTGGGTTTCTCTACTGTGGGTATGTAATTAGCTATTTTTGCCATTATATCGATTAGACCCATTTGATACACCGCCTCACGCTACCTAGCCAAATAATTATTTCATTAATCGTTTTCGAATAAGACTAAGACATACTCTTTTATAACGATAGTTTTGTTAAGAAATAAATACTTAATGCCGGGTAATAAAAATGGATTTTTATTGAGCTATTACTACTTCTCCGCCAGCAGCAATTATTTTCTCTTTTGCTTTTTCAGAAATTTCTTTGGTGATTATTTTCAATGGTAATGTAACTTTACCTTTTCCTAGTACTTTGTTAAAACCTAGAGTTGTCATATCGATCACTATTTTGTCATTTTCCTTGTTTGCAAGGTTTTTATCTAAAAGGTACTTGGCTAGTTCATTTAATTCTCCTACATTGATAGTGTATTTTCCATAAACTACTTCAGGTGGTCTAGTGAACCCGTGTTTACCATACCAGTTTGGCGCATATTTTAGAACCCATATCCACTTATGTTTGTGGAAACCAACAGCTCCAAAGCCGCCTCTTGAACCGCTTTTTCTATGCTGGCCTATTCTACCCCAACCCATAGTTCTGGTTCTGCCACGCAGTTTCCTACTTTTTTTCTTCTTTCTAACGACCATCATAATCACCTTATTCAGAGCATTCTCTTGATAAGTTCATTTATTGCTTTTCCTCTATAACCTAACTCTCCACCATCACCATATGGTCTTTTAGTGCTTTTCTTAAAACCGCCTCTTGGTGGATGAAGTCTAAATACGGGCTTAATTAGTTCGATTTTGTGTAGTTTTACTTTACCATCTATTAATGCTTTTGCTAACCCGTGTATTCCTCCCGATATACCGTATTTTGATAGATGATTGTTTACAAATTCATCAGTTAATGGTCTGTTTCCTATTGTGCGTCCTCTTTTTCTTAGTACTTCTACTAGTGTATCGAAGTCTATTTCTCCCCATGTGATCCAGTCTTTCGCTTTCTGTAGCATTCCCTTAAGTCCGGGTTGATCTGATGGATATATAACCATATGGAACTTTTTATGTAAGCGCATTAGCTTCAATGTATAATCAACATCTGGTGGTACATCAATCCGACCGCGGATCCTTATAATTGCATAAAGTTCTGGCATTTGTTATCACCTTATTAGACCTTTAACCAGTCAACTGGAGTGACGAATTTGTATGTGTTTCTTAAAGCATTGACTACAGCTTTAGCAAAGTTTAGCGTTGTCTTGGTTTTACCAAATGTTTCAGTCCATACGTCTCTTATACCAGCCATTCTCAAAACTGCTTTAGCTACATCTCCAGCAACGAGTCCTGTCCCCTTAGGTGCCGGTTTTAGAACCACTACGACGCTCCCGCTTTTACCTCTTACAGTAAATGGTATACTATGAGGTTCTCCACATCTACACTCCCAGCTTCCACAACCACGTCTAACTGGAGTAATGTTTAATTTGGCGTTTCTTAAGGCCTTTCTTAATGCAACTAGATATTGTTTAGCTTTACCAGATCCAACTCCTACGAATCCGTCTTCATTGCCTACTACTACAACTACCCTAAATCTACTTCTTCTGCCTGCATCTGTTACTTTCTGAACGATACCTACATCTAGGCGTTCATATTTTAGATCGGGCAGCAAATAATCAACAATCTCTGGTTCGAGGAGGGGTAGATTACGGTCAAATATCTCCCTTAAGCTAGTAATTTTTCCCTCAACAATCATTTTACCTACACGTGTCCTGGGTACCCAGCTTTCCAATGCTTCCTTATCTATAGCACTCATAGGCATGCTTCCTCTGGGCATACTTACTCACCTAATACTTCTTTATAGTCTTGTATTATACGGTTCTTTATATCTTCAAAATGCGTAGGGAGCTCAACTGGGTTAAAGCCTCTTGCAATATATTGAGAGAAGTATCTTTCATAAAGCTCCGGATTGGCCTCCTGGAGCATCTTGGCCCAGGAGGCGATGTGCTCCCCACGGATACGTTCATCTGAGGGAATAACTTCCTCACCTACAGGTACTTTTAAACCAACATCGTTAGCCGCCTTGATGGCGGCAAAGATCTTGGCTCCTCTAGTAGGAGCATGTAAGCCTATATCTGGGACAGCGTATTTTATACCTGCTTTCAACGCCCTTAAGGCAGCAAGCATTCCGGTTAGGTATGCTGCTGGAGTATTGCCCAGACCTCCTTTCCAGCCGTATTTCTTGTATAGTTCTCTCGAATGAGCTGCCGCAATAACTTTGTCGCCCTCTGGTTTGGCCACAACTACTTGTACTATTATATGTTTTAATGTTTTTCTTACAACGAACCTCGGATGTCCCGATAATATCATCTTATATCTTTTATGATAGTTCGTTTTACCTTCTCTTCTCCTTCTCCTTGGAACCTTGTATCGGGGACCATGTGCCATAATTGATCACCTGGTTACTTTTATTGACTTTCTTTCAATATCCCGTGTTCCTTCATGTAGTGCTTAAGTGATGCCAGGCTATGGAAAGTACCACCCTTGGCTAACATGTATAATCTTCTATAAGTTTTACGATCTATTACTCCATTATCCCTCAAATACCTCAGAAATCTCCTGATCTTCCTAATCCTATTCATCCATTCTTCTTTCTTATCCTTTCTAGCCGTCTTCTTACCCTTTCTCTTACCATACCCTCTCCTTCTACCCTTCTTCCTCTGAAGATGCCTTTTTCTCCATCTTTCTCTAGAGTTACTGTGAACAGGTCTTACTTGTATTACTCCATCTTTTATTAAACCTCTTATTTCTTCCTTAGTGATAGCATCAGCAACATCCTCGATTCTATTAGGGTCTATCCAAATACGTGATTCTCCTACACCAAGTATCTCTGCTGCTAATCTTTTCTGGAGACTTAAGTCAGTCATTACTTCTCAGCCTCACCCTCAATTTGTGGGGAAATGAGTATGGGATTAGCCACTTTAAACCCTTTTTCAATAGCCATTCTCATTATTTCTATTCTTTTTCTAAGACCAACCGTTCTTCCAATATATATAATATGCGTCTCTGGATCAAGGTCATTTAATTCTTTAACGTTATATACTACGACAGGTCTTTTACCGCTTGGATGCAGTCCTCTAACCAGCTTTGGTGATCTATAACCAACCTCTACAACTGGTGGATATCCTTTTCTCTTCAACCTCATCTTGTTGTCTGTTCCCTTGGGTTTCCGCCATTTTGGATCATTCTTGAACTTTGGTTTTTTCCACCATAAATGTCTTAGAAATTCTGGCCTCTTTGACTTCATCTTTTTCTTAAGTTTCATTAATCTCTCTAGATCCTTCCTTGCTTCACTCATTCTTCTTCACCCCAATCATATATGTAGATACCATCTGCGAAAACACGTCTGTCCTTATCTTTTACCTTCGTTGCTAATTCTATGTTAGCAGCTGTTTGACCTACATGTTCGATATCGATACCCTCAACAATTACATCTTCGCCTTTTACAGATACTTTTACATCATCACCAATGATCTTTGCGATACGATCGGCTTTTTCTCCTAAGAAGTTCTTAATTCTAACAATCCTGTTCTTCTCATCAACTTCAACAGTGATTGGGAAGTGTGAGTAAATTATTTTCAGCTTATATCTATAGCCTTTAACAACTCCTCTTATCATATTCTCTATGTGAGAAGCTATTGTACCTACAAGTGCTTTTTTCTTTCTATTAGCAAAATAGGTTTCTACAACCACCTTATTATCTTTGATCCTGAGATAAACATCTCTGGCATGTGAAAAGTCTCTTTCTAAAACCCCTTTGGGACCAGATACCCTAATCTTCGATCCATTTATCTCTACTGTAACGTTCTCTGGGATTTCCACTTCCTCGAAAACATACGGTAACTTCACCATATCTGAGCACCCCGTAATCAGTAGACATATGCTAGAAGTACTCCTCCCGTTCTTTTTTCTATAGCCTCTTTATGAGATAATACACCTAATGGCGTTGATAATATAAGTATACCAATGTTGTATGCTGGTAGATATTTTCTTAGCCAATGAGGCATTTCTTCCAATTCTTTCAGCTTCACTGGGAATCTTGGCTTTATCACTCTAGCTTTGTTTATTCTACCTAGAAGTTGAACCTTGATTTTACCCCATCTACCATCATCTATGTATTCAAACTCACCGATGTATCCTTCTCTCTGCATTACTCTTAGTACGTTAATAATAAGCTTTGATGCTGGCCAAATCAATACTTCAGACTTTGCACGCATCTCTGCATTCTGTATTGCTGCCAAAGCATTTGCCAAGGTATCAAGCATTACCATTATACATCACCCATCTTGTGTCGGAAATACTATATTTTGAAAAATCCCCTCTTAACTATATTTCTTAAACCCTAATGCAGGTGCAATTTCGCGGAAACATTGCCTACATAAGTACAAACCATATGCTTGTATCACAGCATCTCTTGTACCACATCGCTTACATTTACGGGAACCTTTTCCGAACTTATATATTTTGGGAGCTTTGAACTTACCCATAACTATCCCCATTCTAAATGATTTCTACACCAAATTCTTGATGAAGGAAAACCATGGCTTCTTCTTTGGAAACACGGTGTCTTCTTGGAATATGTTTTTTCCTACACCTTTTGCGACGTATTATCCTATATCCTGGTCTTTCTATTGTTATTGCTACATCCATTCCAAATACTCCGATTTCAGGATCATATTTTACTCCGGGAATAGTTATGTGTTCTTTTATACCAAAACTAACATTTCCATGTTCATCAAAACTTGTTGCTTTAAGTCTATTGTTTACTGCCTCTAAAGCTTTCCTGAGAAAAGCAACAGCTTTTTCGCCTCTTAAAGTAACTTTAGCTGCAATATTTTCTCCTTTTCGTATACCGAAGTCTTTGATAGTTCTCTTAGCTCGTCGAGGAACTGGTTTCTGTCCAGTTAGTTCTTCAAGTACTTTTATTGCTTTCCCTAATCTTTCAGTAGCTGCTCCCACGGAAATGTTGACGGTAACTTTTGCTAGTCTTGGCTTATACATAGGGTTTTTGCTCCATTTCTCAAGAATTTCATCTATGTTAGGCACATAGTCAGTAATAGCCACTACCACGCACCCTCGGGGAGTTTTATTAATGGCTCCTCTTTACCAATAGGAAATACATATGTAAGACTTGTCTGGAACTTGTTACCATTCTTATCTTCTAAAGTAACAATACTTCTATGTCTTCTGATACCTTTATGGATAGATACCACTTTTCCGACTCTTCCAACATTTCTACCACCGCTAATGATCACTAATGTTCCTTCTTCTAATGGTACATAATCAAGGATTTGTTGCTCAGGAATTGCTAGCTTTAGAGTTCCTAGTGTTTTGTAAACGTCCTCGACCGGGTTCTTGGGATCACTTACGTGTATGAGAACGTTTCTACCATCATGTAGATTTAACTGTATATGACCGCCTTTAACTGTTGTCTTATCTTCTATCCTGCAGAGCTTATATTTTGCCTCTTCATCATCAATACTGATTAACCCTAGGACTTTTACTGGTACTGGTATAACTCTGTATTTTTCGCCAGTATCGACTATTTCTATAACATCCATTAACCCAACAGGATACTTGTAATTCCTTCTGATTCTTCCATCAACTTTAAAGTGGCCTTCTGATATTAACTTTCTTGCTTCTCTGGCTGTTTTAGCGTACTTAAGTATGTCACGTACAACAATTAGTAATGGAAATGAAAACATAGCAGGATGTGGTCCGGGAGATGGCTTAACTGCCCATTTATGCTCTTTCCTAAGTATAGGCCAGAACCTCGGAGCTGCTAATGCTTTTAAGTGTTTTTTACCACCCATTCTCGCCATTTAACATCACACCCATTTTATTGCTTTTCTTCCGTGCTTTCTACCGCTTCTTCTGATTTCTCAGCTTTTGTTTCTTCAACTTCTTTTTCCTCTATTAAAGCCTTCTTTCTTCTCTCAATGATTTTTCTTCTCCACTTATCGCTTAGATCAAGTTTAACTATCATTACATTGCTTGGATGTATAGGATAGTATACTGGTGTACCATCCGCCTTCTTTCTTTGAACCCCTTCTATAAATATTCTAACTCTCTTAATGTCTACTCTTACAACCTTTCCTTCATGTCCTTTCCAATCTCCTCTCATAATTCTTACAACATCTCCTTTCCTCACTGGAAGTCTTTTTATTCCATATTTTTCTCGAAGCTCTCTGCTAAGAGGTGCATTTAGTAGTTTTTTCCTTAGATGCAAAGGTGCATTAAAGAGTGCTTTTCTTTGCTTACTTGGTTTAGCAGATGATGTAAACATATCCTTTCACCCAGTCTAGACTATGATTGTGGCTATATTAGCCACCTGGGGCCATCTCTCGGCTACTTCTTTAGCTATTGGACCACGTATCTCACTGCCCTTTGGCGCACCTTCTGGTGTTACAATTACAACAGCATTGTCTTCAAAAGCCACCCATGTCCCATCTGGCCTTCTATAGGGTCTCCTTTGTCTCACTATAATTGCTTTAACTACTTGTTTTCTCATTTCGGGTGTGCCTTTCTTTACTGTAACAACTACTAAATCACCTATTCCAGCCGGAGGTATTCTTCTTAACCTACCCTTGTATCCCGGGACACCAATAATTTTAACTACTTTTGCACCACTATTATCAGCCACTTTCACGTATGATCCTACTTGGAGTCCCGTAGCTATTCTACGCCTAGAAAAAGCTGGTTTACCTTTACCTTTCTTTGGCATTATCTCTCACCTGCACGTTTAACTACAGTTAATACAACAAAGTGAACAGTTTTAGATAGAGGTCGAGTTTCACCTATTATTACTTCGTCACCCTCTTTCGCATTAATACATGGTGGATTATGTGCATGAATTAGCGAGTGTCTTTTCTCATATCTCCTATATTTCTTCACGTAGTAGTAGTAATCATATCTTACCACAACTGTTCTTTGCATTTTAGCCTTTACTACAGTGCCTCTAAGAATAAGTCCACGTACTTTTAAATGTCCGTGCCATGGGCACTTTGGGTCATCACATACATCTTTAGGTGGTTCAATACCTGGTATACCGATATTTCTTGTCTTAGCCAAGCTCATGGATGGCTTCTACCTCACAATATTCTTTAATCTCTCCTCTGGTCTTCCTAAAATCTGAACCCCCCTAATTATTACTTTCTCTTTATTCGGGAGGGTGATCTGAAATACTCCGTGAAACTTAAATATTCTTACCCTTTTTCCATTACTCATCTCGATTAATAAAGTTTTTTGGGTTTCATCTATTATTTTTCCAGTTAAACCAACTAAATTTCTATCAGGATACTCAACGATCTTAATATCCAATCCTATTAGCTCGTGGTAAAAAATGTTCTTCTTTGTATGTTTCATTCCTACTCAATCCCACTTAAACATTGAATACTACTAGATACTGTGCTTCTACACTACATTAATATCTTTGGATTAAGAATGTTAAGAAGTATAAATATATAATAATTTCAATGCCTAGATTGTTTATGAGAAAGTTATTTCTTTCTGGATATTCCAAGTTCTTCTTCTCTCATAATGGTTAGAATTCTAGCTATATCTCTTTTAATGTTCCTTATACGTGCCGTATTCGTTAATGTTCCGACACGAGCCTGCATTCTTAACTTTATTAGTTCTAGTCTCAATTCATTAAGACGCCTAATCCTTTCTTCACGGCTCATTTGTCTGATTTGGTCTGGTTTCATAGGGTTTCACCCCATATTACTTGTTTTCTACAGTTTCTTCTACTTCTATTGGCTTTAATTCTTCTAGTTCTTCAGGTTTTACTGTCCTATACTCTATATAGTCCGGAGGACGTATATGTGGTCTTACGATAACTACTTCAACACCATAAACTCCTCTCTTCAATAATGCTTTGGCTACTGCACGATCAACCATGTAATCAACTGTATCACCAGCTTTATAAATTCTTCCTGCTTTCATTTTTTCGTAGCGTGCACGCTCACTCCTTAATTTACCACTGATAATTATTTCTGCACCTACAGCTCCAGCTTCCATGACCCTTCGAAGCATGGCCATAGCAACTCTTCTATATGGAATCTCTTTTTCTAATGCTCTAACTATTCTAAAAGCAACAACTCTAGCATTAAGGTCGGGATCAGGCACTGGTGAAACGGTTATATTAACGTTTTCTAGATTGAAATGTGTCTGCAGTATCGTCATTAGTTTCCTAATTACACTTCCTCCACGACCAATTATTCTACCGGGGTATTCTGCATATACTACAACACGATAACCTGTGGGTGTCTTATATAATTCCATACCAGCGTATCCTGCATCCTTGAAATAATTCGCAAAGAATTCATCAAGCATTACTTTCTTAAGACTGTAATCTATAAAGTATGATTTAACGCGTGGCCCGGTCATTTGCTACCAACCTCTCCAACAACTATTTCTACATGACTGGTTCTTCTAAACTTAGGAGTTGCTCTTCCAAAAGCACGTGGCATCCATCGTTTCAACGTTATACCCTTATGTGCAGCTATGTGAATTATAACGAGTTTATCTTTATCTAATCCCTTGTTCTCAGCATTAGCTTCTACATTGTCTAAGAGTTTTAACAGATATTTTGCAGCCTTGACTGGATAACGTCCTATAGGCCATTTCCATTTAGAAGCTAAACCACGCTTATGGCTCTGTTTACCTTTATACCTCTTAAATGGAATGGGCTCTTTTAGTGCTATAACGTTTTCTAGTAATTTTCGTGCCTCATCTAGCTTCTTTCCACGTATAGCAGCAACAACTTCACGCATAACTTTAATAGATACAGGTATATCGAATTGTACAGCCTTGGCGATCTTTGATTCATCCCGAACCTTGTATGAGTAATGCCATGTAGGCATATATGTTCACCAAATATTACTTTAGTGATACATACATACTACTACGAGTAGCTTTAAGACCTGGTTCACCATGTTGTACTCTCTTTGTTGTTGGGCTGAATTCTCCTAGATAATGACCTATCATTTCAGGGACGATTCTGACAGGGATAAATTCTCTACCATTATAAACAGCAATTGTTAAACCAACCATTTCAGGAAGAATAATCATGTCACGTACATGTGTTTTAATAATAGCTTTTTTACCAGTTAGCTTCTTTTGTCTAACTTTCCTTATCTTTGCAAGAAGTTTTACTTGCGCTTTTGTTAACCCTCTCTTGAGGCTTCTTCTTTGTCTAGCAGGTAATAACTCTATAAATTCGTCCATAGGCATATTTAGTAATTCCTCTAACGTCTTACCACGATATCTGAACTTTTTCCATTCTGGTGGAATCTCTATCTCAACAGCCACTTTCCGCACCTCTTGTAATACGTAATGTTCATTTATAGCCTCATATATAGTTACTCCGTTCCTCTAACATGGATAATCTTATGCCGTATTTTAAAGTTTAGCCTTCTTTTCAACCACTTACCTATTGACTCGGGAGATTTTGCCACTATGACTTCGCAACCAATGCTTTTCATTTTTTCAGCTATATCTGTACGATGGTTAGGCGGCACGAAAAATACTATACTAGCATTATGTTTACTTATCAGTTCTTTAACAATTTCCCAGGGCTTAATATCAGGAACAGTCTGTTCCAAGTCTGAGAACACTACGATAATTTCATTTGGAGAAACATATTTGGCAACATCTCTCAGTGCCTTAGAAATATTTGTATATCCTCCAAAGCTTGAATATAATTGTTCTAAGAAATCCATGATTAGTTTTCTTGATGATGTTTTCGGCATTTTAACAACTCTAGTATTCTCTGAGAATAAAACTACAACTTTCACCAAAGGAATTATTTGTGCCAGTGATAAAATAGCCCATAGAGAATGCTTGGTCATAGAACCACTTATATCAACCAACGCAGAGATCTTTGTTGTTTTCTTTGCTTTAACCCTAGTAATTTCATAGTTGTATCTTACTATGTTAAATATAGTCCTACGTGTATCTATTCTACCATCAACTAATGACCTAATCTTTTTATTTAACTTAAATCTCCCCGTTATACTATACTTAAGAATATGATACCCTATTCTGATCAAC
>JAGHDU010000169.1 GCA_021159785.1 Staphylothermus sp.
AATAACCTCTGTATACGTAATGAGTCATAATCTTATATGGTTGTATTATATCTACAATATTTTTAACAATTCTAATACCAAGTTCTTTATCTTTAACCAATATGTCCATAAACAATGTATTAGAGAACAATGTGACATATACAACGACATCTTCTCCCATGAATACATGGGTATTTTCTGATATACTAGTATGTTCACCAATAGTTTCTAGAACATTGAGGATCTTATTTACTTCAACATCTTTTAATTCAACCATGAAGTGATGAATTTCCAAATTCATCACTCATTTATTTCTGTTCAATTAGCAAAATTAACCAAAATACTCACTTATTACTTCATCTAATCTTCGTTCTTCTGTAATAATTACCTTTACCCCGTTTTCCTCGATCATAAATCTTGTTTCTTCATCCATATCTCCAGAGATAAGCACTGCTGGGTCATGCTCGTCAAAGAGTTCTTCAAGTATCCAGAATCCCTTATTGTATGGATTGTTTAGTTCACTCACTATTTCGCGTTTACTACTATCAAATACAATTATTTTCTCGGATACATTTATTGGTTTCACTATCCTCTTTTTATCGACTGTTATGAACACTATATTATTTGTCAAGCCATATGCACCTGCACATAGTTAATTTTATCGAGGTTATTATATCTATTATCTCAGGGTTATCGTGATGGGTTGTAATGAATACGTGTTAGATAATGATAGAGCAGTGTATTTGGGTAGACTTTTGGGAGAATTTAGTGACTTAATAGATTTATTGGAAGAAAATGACCCCCAATATATATCTGTAAAATCAATCATCAAACACATTGGTACAGGACTAGGTGTTGCGGCTATTATTGCAAACGCACTCATTAGTTATCAGTTAACGAGTAAAGGAGAAATCTACTGGAGTATGTTTGGTAAATGGATTATGGATAAATCACCCAAAGATATTGACGAGCTTAGGAAAACTCATAAAGAGTTTTTGTTAAAGACTAAACACAACGTGTTCTCACTTAAGAACAAACTTAAGAGATTAGAGAAATTCTATGGAAGTCCACTAGCAAAAGAACCATTTATGAATCCCTTCAAGTATTGCTCTAATATTGACTCTCTTGTATATCTATTGTCTAAGCTATTCCAAGTAGATCCTAGTTCGAAAACCATGGTATTTGCGGGAAAAATATATTATTATGCATGCAAATCAAATGGTAAGGAAATTAGAGGAGATATAGTCATACCTGTTGATAGAAGGAATTCTTTACTCACTATAACCAGCTGTATTATCAAAACACGTTCCAAGGATATTAGGAAAAACATAGAAGACTTAATGAAACCAAACTGTAGAAGCATAGTTGTTGAAGCGTGGAAGATAGTCTCCATAGTTTCAAGTATTCCTATTTATAGATTAGATTCTCTCACTTGGCTGATTACTGGGATACTGCAGGCTAACGGTTACGATCCCCTAAGTTCATATGAACATATTTGTAAACATCTCGGATATTGTAATGAAAAACTAAAGGAACTACTAAGGACTCTCACAGAGTGTACTAATTAAAAGCAGAAATATTTCCCGTGGCCGATGACGTTATTTTTATGTATTTGAGAATATGATACATAGGGTTGTCTAATGTTATATGATCTCAGTCATACACGTATTGTTAAGAAAGAGGATAACAATAGAATCGCAACGATCCCTTTTGGCAGTATGGAATACCACGGTGGGGCACTCCCATTACTAACTGATACATTAATTGCTGAAAACATATCCAGAAAATGCCTAAACAAATACAAGGAGAGAAACAATGTAACAATATACCTCTACCCTGGTATGTATTTAGGTTTCTCCCATGAATGGTTAAGATATAGTGGAACTATTAGTTTAGAACCTAATACTTATCTAGCCTTGATTGATTCCATTGTAAAGAGCATTGATGAGAACATAGATCCTCATGGATACATATTTATCAACGGTCATGGTGGAAACTACTCCTTACTCGAAGCATACGCTAGAAAATACTATTTCTCAAAGAGAAAACCAGTGATAATAATTGATTTATGGAGAATAGCTGGTCGTTATGGATTACACTACTGTCATGCTTGTAGAGAAGAAGTTATGCTGTATAAGTATCTCGTCGAAGATAAGGCTAATGAAGCAATTATTGATGAAAGTGCTTCAAATGAGGTTTCTCTTAATGATCACCTACGAGGATTTTATCAAGATATGAGTATAGGAAGTAAGGGGTCTCTTAACATCAGTATAGAAGAATATGTATGCAGAGTTTGTGACACAATAGATTCTGCGATAAAACATATTATCGATCAAAGCTAAACAATTGTAGGGAGGTGTAAAAGTTTTTGCAACAACAACTAGGTGTAAAAGGGTATAATATAGTCACCAAAATAACCCGTGACCCATTCAAGTTGATGAGCAGGCATGGTTACAAGTGGTTTGGTATTATTCCCATAGAAATAAAAGGTGAAAAAGTCTTCTTATGGACAACTGGTGTTATTGCCCAATGGTTTAGTGCAGGAGAAAAAGTTAGGGTCGTTCTGAAGGATGAACCCAAGAATATAGGCGGTACATGGATCGTTGGACCAAATGATTATGAACTATACCGTATCTATGATGGTGAAGAGATCCCTATCTGGCCGGTGTGGGAAAAAGAATATACTCTAGTGAGAAAAGACCCTCTAAACACTAAGAAAGTCTATGAATACCGTATTAGAGCACGTGAAGCCATTAGCGAAGATGATTATATGGAGATTGTTAACCTAGAGCAACATCACTACGCTAGTAAGGAAGAAATAGTAGCTATTTGGAGATGCCCTATATGTGGATACTATACAGAATCAAACATACAGCCCAAGTGTCCAAAACACGGTATTCCCATGAAGCTCCAAGAAATACGTGGTAGTATTCCAAGTAGTAGGTTCCTAATACTAGAATTAACTAGTAGGAAAGAATATGAGCCACGAATAGTAGCTTATGTTAGAGTTGATACACCAATACCTTTAATGAATAGAAGATTACCCAATGGTAAAGTCGAGAAAATGATTAGAGAAAAGGTATTTCCCAAAGAATGGTTCCACCCAACTTTCTGGCCAACAGCTATAAGTGAGAGAAA
Source organism: Staphylothermus sp. (assembly GCA_021159785.1). Lineage (GTDB taxonomy): Archaea > Thermoproteota > Thermoprotei_A > Sulfolobales > Desulfurococcaceae > JAGHDU01. The sequence continues at coordinate 3,118 of JAGHDU010000169.1, forward strand.
AAGCATCATTACGAGATACAAGGATCTAAAAAGTGTTTATGGTAGTAGACTTGCAAGAGCAATTGTTGGAGAAGAAGTCAGTGGACGAGCACTTAAAATAGCGAATTCAGCAGCTGCTAGAATCGCCAGAGTAGTCGTACATCCCGACTATAGAGGTGATGGATTAGGAGTATTATCCGTTAAAGCCGCTCTTGAATGGATACGGGATAGAAGAATACCAGAAATGAAGAGAAAGAAACACATAGTTGAAACAATCGCTATGATGGCTAGGTATAATCCATTCTTCGAGAAAGCGGGTTTCTACTATATGTGGGATACAGGGAGTGGTAGACCAGTACTAATGTATCCCTTAACCAAAGAAGCTGAGAAGAGAATTAAAGAATTCCTAGAAAAAGACCCATATGCAAGGATACATAAAGGAAAACTCTATAGATCAAGGTATGGGCAAGTAGAAAAGCTCTCTGGGCCAATTATTATTAAGAATCTAACAAAGATCTATACAAGTACACTTGATGTCAAAAGACTACCGCCGAAACTAAGAGAAGTCTTGCTCGCCTTCGGTGTTGAGAGAAGAATTGTAGAAAAATACGTCTTGAGAAATGTAAACATAACCATAGAACCCAGCGAAATAGTAGTTGTAGTAGGAGCTAGTGGTGCTGGTAAAACAACTTTTCTCAGAATGATTATTGGAGCAGCTGACCCGGAGCTTGGAAAACTCCCACACTATAAACCCAATGAAGGAGAAGTAGTTGTCCCATCGAATGTAAAGCTTAAGGCATTGCTACCCGGAGAACTCGAACCAGTATTTGGAGCTGAGACTTTACTAGAACATGTCAACATGAAACTCAATGACCCAGCAACAGCTGTAGAGGTTTTGAACATGGTTGGTCTAAGTGATGCTGTTTTCTATAGAGCAAGATTCAACGAGTTATCTACGGGACAGAAAGAAAGAGCAAAACTAGCTAGTCTACTAGCAGATAAACCTAATCTCTTAGTCATTGATGAATTTACAGCTCATCTAGACTCATTGACCGCACAGAGAGTTGCAAGGAAAATAGGGAGCTTAGCCAAGAATGCTGGTATAACACTTATTGTTGCAACTAATAGAAGCGAGATTATTGAAACACTCAATCCAGACAAGATCATATATATTGGCTATGGAACAGCAACAATTGCAAAGTAAGATTTAAAACAATCTCTTTTAGCACTGCTAAAATTCACTGTTTTGTTTTATTTTTAAGCTATTAGAGGGGCATTTTCTCATTTATTATCTTGGTGGTTACGTTGAGAAAGAGACTTGTGCTAGCAACTAGTAGTGCTAGAAGGATAGAATTATTGAAGAGGCTAGGGATTGAGTTTGATGTTGTAAAACCAATGGTTGATGAGAGAATATATGATGATCCAGTGAAAACTGTTGTTGAGAATGCTCGTAGAAAAGCAGAGTATGCGCTAGGCATTGTTCCTAGAAATAGTGTCGTTGTAGGAATAGATACAATTATATATAGTTCGGAAATAGGTATTGTTGGTAAACCATATAGTGTATTACA
>JAGHDU010000020.1 GCA_021159785.1 Staphylothermus sp.
AATCAATCCTGCAAGAGACCTGCCTCCACCATTGTCGATATATGTTAATGGTTGTGCTGTTCCTGATACTAACCATGCTGATTTGAATGCAGCACTTGCATCTGGTGTAATTTCTACTGATAAATCACCATTATTAATTACATTATTTGTTATTGTATAATTACCATCACCAACAATAACGTCTCCAGTTTCGTTGTATATTACAACATCCGATAAGGCTCTATAATCCACTAAATATTGTGCTGTTCCATTAACAACTGTACTAATAGATTCATTTGCAACCTCAAATGTATTTGTTGCTGTTCCTACATTCTGTGCAGATGCTTGTATTAAAATAGATCCTACAATTATTACAATAGCTAACGTAATTAGAACTCCTATTTGGTTTGTTTGTCCTTTCTTATTCATCTTTCTCATCTTTCTTCGTCTACCCTCCTCGAAAAATAAATATTAGAGCAATCCATTTTGTACTGCTCCCTTGAAGAATCTGTTCTCATCTTCAAATATATTTTCAACCCTTTTATTTGGCATTGAGTATGACATATCATGTTTCTTTAAAACACGTCTTGAGACCATCTTTGTTTTTAATGCTTTCTGAACTCCCTTATTAACATTAGAAGAAACTTTTCCTATTACTTCTTTGGCTTTCTCTTTTCTATAAGCACTTTTTAATTTAGAAACATTATATCCGCCTATGTCTCCAACTGAAACTCCCTTGTCTTTTAATTTGTCTTTGGCTATATCCCTTTTTTCTTTCTGCATCATAGAATATAATTTAGTTCTATATGCACTTTGATTCACTGATTGTTTATTTTTTTTCTGTTTCATTTTAAAACTCCTGTTGTATGCCTTTCCCAACTTTCTTAGTAACTATGCAGCCACCTCTTCCCTTATTAATTCTTAATCCTTTTCCACTTCCATCATATTTTGGAATGCCTTTTAAATTATTTTTTTTCTGTTTCATTATAATCCACCTATCAAGTCTGCATTTATTTTAATTAGATTAACTCCTACTATATTCTTTGTTCCCATCTTCATCATATCTCCAGCTTCCTTTTTCTTCTTTGACGCTTTAATATTTTCTCCTAGAAGACTAGCTGACTGAACTACTGGTACTATATTCATTATTGCTTTATAACTCATTTCATGAACATCCCTTTTTTATTTTCAAAAATATTCTTATTGTTCTTAAAAATATTCTTTTCTTTTAGTATTGATCTTCCACTATCTAAAATATTCTTCTCTGATTTTAATATACTGCTACCATTGTTCCAAATCTCTTTTCCTTTTTGTTTCCTAATCTTATCTAAGGCTCTCTTGATACCCGCTTCTTCTTCTTCTTTCATGTATCTTTCAAGTTCTCTCCTATTAGCTGACTTCTCTCTTTCTTCAACAATGCGTTGTATTTTTCTCTCCTGTTGAACTTCTTTGAACCTAGCTTTTGCAACTTTCTTATCTTCACCTATTCCATTAACTAAATTCTTTAATAATCCCATATGAAATACATGTAATCTTTATTTATAAATATCGATTGTTTACTTAGTAAACATATTGGATATTAAAAGACCACCAATTAAACCTCCGAATATTGATACAAATACTATAAGTGATGGTGGAACTATTCCTCCGAACATCAATAAGAATGTTATAATCATAAAGAACATACTAAATCCAGTCATTCTAAAATATCCTGCCATACCCATTATAACCAATAAAGCTATTGCTGTAAATATCTCTGGAGTTCCTGCAAATACATTTACAATCCATGTCTCTAAATTTAATGGCTCAATCCACATTTTATCTTCCTGCAAAGTAGTCTAAGCATGAGAATGCAAATCCTACTGATAACCCTCCAAATATTACTATTGTGATTGCTGACATCCACCAAATTTTTAATCCCCAAACATGATTTATTATTGCTGGGAAACTTCCAATCCATATTCCTCCTATAATCCCTACTATCGGAGCTAGTATTAAACTTACATCATAACTTTTTGTGATTGCTCCTATTACTATTCCTGCAGTAACTGCTGTAGTAAATATTGCTAGTATTGTTATCCATAAATAAGAACCCTCTACATCTGATGATGAATCCTCTCCATCCATAGACAATCCTACCTTATCTAATATGTCCCCGCTTAATCCAGTTGGCAATCCCATTAAATTCATTATAATTAACATGACTGTTAGCATTACTGCCCATCCTCCTAATTTCATTGAACTACCTCCCTAAAGATTACAATAGTTAATATCAATCCTGCTATGAATGTTAGTATGTTAGGTATTACATTTCCATTTGGTAATGCGATGTCTGGTATCAGATTGATTCCTACATCAAAGAAGAATACTACTCCAAATATAATACTTGCTAAGAATACTGGACTGCTAACTCCGTACTTATATGTCAAAGTTCCTATTGTTAAAAATAGTATAAAGAATATAATTAAACTTCTACCAAAATCATCTAGTCCAAATATATCCGAGTTAATATATAATGTTAAATCTGTGAAGAATGTGCTTATGCTCCACCCAGTATATTCAGTATTATAAACATTCCACGCAACTGTATAATTTGTATATGTAGAATTGATTAACCAGAAGTAATCTAAGTATATTCTAGTCTGGTTGTTTACATCATAGTTTATTGTTAAAATATCTCCGCTTATTGCCGATGTATCTCCAGTTATTATAGTTCCGTTTGGTAATCTTAGGTTAAATCCGAATGATGTCATATCCCAATAAGTAGAATTAACTTGCACTCCAAATAAATATATTGTGTCATTCTTTAATGAAGTGTCTGTTGGCATTACTCTTGATGTCATTCCTCTTATATGACTAGGCGAACTGGTTGTTGTTTCTCCCATTGTTATTGTATATACACTTTGTGTCGGTGCAAATATTGTAGAATATGTATCAAAACCGCTTTTTACAAATGTAATATTATGTTCAAAGTCTGGGTTCAACCAAAATGTTATTGTTCCATCCGAACTTGTTGTTCCATGACCTACTGTTACATCTGTTCCCTCTATTTCCCTTATTGCAGTTACATCTACCCCACTAATAACTTGATTTGCAGAATTGATTACTTGGAATGTTACATATATCCCATCCGATGTACTTAGTAGGTATAAGACTTGTTCTGTTAGCGTACTATTATATTCTGTAACTTCTGGATTCCAAATTCTTTGTGGATAATTTGTTGAAGAATATTGTATTCGACTATCTACATTTAATGTTTCTGTGTCTGGACTGACGCAAAATCCGTACTGTTGATTCTCGGTATTATTTATATATTGATATGATTTTGTTACTGTTCCGCTTCCTAAATAATATGTAAATTCTGCTAATGATATTGCTCCATTGATAGATGAAAAGTTTCCCTCGTCTTGGAAAGATATATTCAAGAACGGAGTTGGATATGTTGCATTACATAATGTGAAAATAGTTGAAAGTATACTCTGATTTAATTCATTAGTATTTGCTATATCTCCATCATAGTTAATTTCCCAATACCATGATATGTTTTGTCCGCCATATACTGGAATATCTATAGTTTTAGAATAATTATTGCCAGATTTTGTTGTTGAATAATCTGTGCCATTATATACTAAATTAACATTATTAATTAATGAACTATTTGTAAAGTTTATCTGGAACGTTGAAGTGTCTGTTTCGTATGTGGAACTATCATATGTCATATTATTTTCTAAATATATTATTGTATAATTATTTACGGCGAATTCACAGCTATCATCTGAGTAACATGCTTTTATATTCCACAATGTGTCACAAGATATTTTGTTTGTAAATATTTCTGTTGTATTTATAACTGATATTGGTCTTGAACCTACTCCTTCATTATATAAATTTTGCACATTTGTATGATTCAGACTAACATTAAATATACCAACCTCATCTAGTAATCCAGTATAATTTCTATTTAGTAATGCCAACCCGTTTGACCCAAATACCCATAAACCTTGGTTCGTTGAGGCTTCCCAAAAGCTATCTGTGTCCGATTGTATAACTGCATCAACATACATGAACATTCCTGTGGTATTAAATATTCCACTAATCATATGCCAATCTCCATCATTTACTATTCCGTCTGAACATATCTCATAATTTAATCCATTATCTGTATCCTGTCTTGAAAATAGTAGTTCTCCAGCAGCACAACCACCAGTTCCATCATCTAACTCAAAATTTACATCATCATTCTTCCCAGTTTGGTCATTTCCAAGCATAGTTCCTCTTATTGTAGTATTAGTATTAATCCAAAAGTTAAAAGTTGATGTTGTGTAATTCAATATAACATTATTAATATTTACATATTCAGTTCCAGTGAAATTAAATGATTTGTCTATTATTCCATTTGCTCCTCTGATTGCACCAACGTTAGTTCCATTATAATTTCCGAAGTAATCTTCTACATCTCCTGAAGTTCCATCTAAAGTATAGTATGATTTAGTTCCTAATATACCTGCACTAGAAAATATAATTTTATTAAATTCCCACGAACCTCCAAAGTCCCCGTATAAACTTATATTGTTTATTGTTTTCCCAGATGAAGAATTCACGCTTATATTAAATGTTTGATATTCATTAAATACTATTGAGCTATTTTCTGGACTGTTTAATATTACTTCTGCACTAACTGTTCCTACTAATAAAAACATACAAATCATTATAACTAATATTTTTTGCATCTATTTTTTCCTCCTCGTTTATATGGGAATTTTGCCTTATCTCTTTC
>JAGHDU010000082.1 GCA_021159785.1 Staphylothermus sp.
CCCATTGATAGACACTATAAGATTGCTTTAAGAAAAATCGGTTTAAAGGGAATAATTCCGAATAAGAGATACTGTCTATCATCTAGATTAATTTGTGAGACTTGCTCTATGAGAACAAAATGCTTATATTATATTTCAAGAGAAAAATTAGGGAAGTATAATGGAGTATTCCAATCCATATCCTATATCCATGGGAGAATTCTAGGAATATGTAAAGAAACGATCAAGATAGGAGAACTAGAGAAAAGTCTACTTGGAGACTATAGAAAGCTATGTGGAATTATCGATAATGACTACGAGGAAATAACTAGTAAGATCAAAAAGAATATTACTTGAATTAATTAATGATACGATGCTTGGAGTTTAATCTAATTATTCACAATGTCATTATTAGATTCTAAGAAAGTATTTAGAAATGGGAAGACGATATGCCCGGTTTCGACCCTATTGAGTTAGCGAAAAGAGTCGGTAAATCCGTTACTTGGATAGTAAATGGTGTAGAGCAAAGGAAATACTATCGTTTTCGTGGCGGGAGATGGTATGGTGGAATAGCTACAGGAGATGTAGTTGGATGTAATCTTAGATGTAAATTTTGCTGGTCATGGAGATACAGTTATTTTACAAATAAGGGTCAGTATTACTCACCACAAGTAGTCTACATGAAGCTATCTAGCATAGCGGGGCAGAAGAAGTATAGATATGTTAGACTTAGCGGTGGTGAATCCACTTTATCTCGTAAACATTTATTGTCTCTACTAGAATTATTTGAGGAAACAAGCTTATGGTTTATACTCGAAACCAACGGTATACTCATAGGTCATGATACACAGTATGCCGAGGAATTATCAAAATATCGTAGATTAATTGTGAGAGTCTCTTTCAAGGGAACAACAAGCGAAGAATTCGAAAAACTAACGGGGGCAGATAAGAGATTCTATGAACTACAATTCAAGGCCTTAGAAAACCTAATAGATGCAGGATTAAAACCTGGTCAGCAGGTTTATCCCGCTGTTATGCTTAGTTTTTCACCAGAAGAAAATATACAGAAGCTTTTGGAAAGATTAAGGGAAATACATCCACTTTTACCCAATGAAATAGATCCTGAATATGTGATTCTGTATCCGCATGTTAAAGAATTATTAAAGAGATATGGATTAAGACCCAGGATAGCATATACTCCTGGTGGCGTACCCGATTTTATGATATGATTTAATTATAATCGATAATGAACGTATTGAAAAAGTCTAAAATAGCTCATTTTTGATTGATAATTTATATCAAATATAGAGAAATGTAGTGGGTGTAGATGTATGGATAGACACGAGAAGTATATAGTTGTGGCATTCGGTGGTAATGCATTCCAAACTAAAGGAGAAAGGGGAACACCAGAAAATTACTGGAAGAACGCATATAGAAGCGCTGAGTTTGTAGTAAAAATGCTAGAAGAGGGATATAAGATCGCCATTACTCATGGTAATGGACCACAAGTAGGAATTATTGCTGAATGGATGCTTGCTGGTAAAAAACTCAAAGGATTAGACGTAATGACTCTCGACATCGCAGGCGCTATGAGTCAGGGTTGGCTTGGTTACTTGATCCAACAAAGTCTATACAACAAATTAAAAGAAAGAGGACTTCTAGGCAACATCGTTAAAGGTGTAGTAACAATAATAACTCAGACCATAGTTGACAAAAACGATCCAGCATTCAAGAATCCCACAAAGTACATTGGTCCATGGTACGAAGAAGAGGAAGCTAAGAAGCTAGCCGAGGAGTTCGGCTGGACAGTTAAACCAGATCCACGTGGTGGTTGGAGAAGAGTAGTACCATCACCAGATCCAAAGGGACACGTAGAAATTGAAGCCATTAAGAAACTATTAGAGGATGGCTTCATAGTTATAGCAAGCGGTGGAGGCGGAATACCAGTATATATCAATGATAAAGGATTAATTCATGGCGTTGAAGCAGTAATAGACAAAGACTTAGCTGGAGAAAGATTAGCAACAGCTATAGGTGCTGGCACATTCATGATTCTAACAGATATTGATAAGGTATACATAAACTATGGAAAGCCTGATCAAAAACCCATTGATGTAATGACTGTTAGTGAGGCAAAGAAGTACTTAGAGGAAGGGCACTTCAAGCCCGGAAGCATGGGACCAAAGGTACTGGCAGCTATAAGATTCATCGAAAACGGTGGTAAACAAGCAATTATAGCGCATCTAACACAAGCATATGAAGCATTAAAAGGAAAAGCAGGAACAAGAATAGTTCCAGACCAATAAATCTCCTATAGTACTTTTTCTTATATTCTCCTTCTTTTATATTTCTTCTTTGCTTGTCTATCATGCCTTACGTAAGACTGAGTTGATCAATTTTCTTAATGATTTAGTTTTTAATGTATAAGCACTAAATATATTGTTAGAAGAAACACATGTTCTGGAAGGTGTCTAGAAGTGACAGATAAAGTCTCTCTATTAATAAAAAATGGATTAGTTGTTACAATGGATAAAGAACGTAGGATAATACCTAATGGTTACGTTGCTATAGATGGTGATAAAATAGTAGATGTTGGGAAAGGAGATGGCACTGATAAATATAGAGCAGAAGAGGTTATCGATGCAGAAAAAGGAGTCGTTATGCCTGGACTTATGTGTGCACATACCCACTTATATGGAGCATTACTGAGAGCAAGTCCTTGGTTTGCAAAAATAGAACCTCCAACAGATTTTATGCAAAACCTACAGAGAATATGGTGGGCTCTAGACGTCTTACTAACACATGAAGATGCTTATGCAGCAGCTCTCATAGGCTCTATTATGTATGTTAAGAGTGGTGTAACTAACTTTTTCGACAACATTAGCGCGCCAAACAGTATAGAAGGAATACTTGATTCAATGGAGAAAGCCGTTAATGAGGTAGGAATACGTGGAATACTTTCATTTGAAGCAACACAGAGAAGGAGTATGGAGGAAGGTGTAAGAGGTGTAAAAGAGAACGAAAGATTCATTAAGAAGAACAATAACGATCCGACAAAACTAGTAAAAGGCGCTATTTATTTACATGCAAGCTTTACAGTTGGTGACGAACTATTCTTAATGGCGAGAGAAATAGCCAATAAATACGGTGCACTATTAGCCATACATACAGAAGAAGGATTAGTAGATGTATATCATAATATCGAGAGATACGGAATAAGACCTATTGAAAGAATGGAGAAACTAGGATTCCTGGGACCAGACGTAATCCTTGTACATGTTGTCCAAGCAATTGATGACGAGCTAAAGATAATCAAGAAACATGGTGCACATGTAGCTCACAACGCTATGAGCAATATGCTAAACGCAGTAGGGGTACCCAACGTTCCAAGAATGATGGAACTAGGAATTAATGTCGGTATAGGTGATGATGGATATATATTCGACATATTCGAAAACATGAGAACTACATACTTGCTCCACAAAGTATGGAATCTTGATCCAAGAATTCTCACACCACAAGACGTAGTAGAAATGGTAACAGTTAACGTTGCTAAAATGTTTGGCGTAGAAAATGAACTTGGAAGCATTGAAAAAGGCAAGAAAGCCGACGTAATCATAATTAAACCTGAAGCACCACCAACTCCGGTTAATGAAAATACGGTATACGGTCACTTAATCAATACATTCACAGGAAGAGATGTAAGAACAGTTATAGTCAACGGTAGGATAATAATGAAAGATAGAAAGATCCTAACACTTGACGAAGAAAAAGCTATAGAAAAAGTACATAGAACTGTTGAAAAGCTTTGGGATAGATTAATGAGTGAAGGCAAGTACCAGCTAGATGTTCTAGAGTTCAAGAAATAACTAATTTAAACTTTCTTTTTTCTTTCTATTCACTATTCTTTCTATTCTTTTATGATTTTTGAAACCTGTTATAG